>JAIRSA010000017.1 GCA_031255695.1 Eubacteriales Family XIII. Incertae Sedis bacterium
TATGCCGAGGAAGCGGTTGCCGGCCATCACCTTCTTGATCGGCGCCTTGATCCTGTAGTGTATGAGCTCGCGCTCGTCGAAGGCGTTTTTCCTGTACTTTATGTCGCTGTCGGCCTCGACGACGATCTCGCCTGCGTCGACATCGAAGAACCTGGCGGCCGCTGCGGCGAGCTCGGCTTTCATGGCAGGGGTGAAGCGCCCTTCTTGCCTTGCCTGCTCTTTGACGCTGTACACGATTTCCTGCAGCGCGGCGATCCTGTTCTGGTTCTGCTGTTCCAGCGAGAACTGCATGACAAAAATCATGAGGATGGGCAGGACTGCGGCCATTACTATAAACTGTTTCATGATGCTATGGGCCTCCCGTCCGCATCTCTATCTCTTCTTCCCACACATGCTGTACAGAGGACATTATCGAGCCTTCGCCTGGCCCGGCGATCATATTGTAGATAATGATGCCCAGCATGAGCGATGCCATTATTATTATGAATTGCTTCATGTCCGCCTCCGCCCGGTTTCAATCCAGAACGAGCTGGGTCTCCATTTTGTCCTGGGTGGCGTCCGTTATGGCCTGTGTGGTCGCACGGAACGAAAGTATCATCGCCGATATAGCGATGCCAAGTATGATAGTGGTAAGCAGTATTATCGTCTGTTTCATTTCTCCCTCCGTTCCGCCGCCCACAGGCGGCATCCGCGTGCGCATGGCCGCCGCGTGCACATGCGCCAGAATATGGCCTGCGTGCCGGCGGCATCCAATTTAAAAGAACAGCAGGTTCAGCATCTCCCTTTGTTCGAGGAAATAGGCCACAAAGATGAAATTCATGAACACAGCCAGTATGTTGACGACGACGGGCACATAAATCAGATCGCTTACGAGCTCGTCGCGTTTCTTGCATGCCGTTATGCGGATCTCCTTCATGCTTTTCTGGTAGGACACGAGCGACGACATGAGTTCGTTCGGGTCGATCTCGTCCCACTGGAGCACGACGCGTATGTAGTCGCGGCCTATGCTTGTGCCTGCGGATTCGGCGAAGCGCCGTTCCGCTTCCTCCTTCTTGTTCATCCGCAGCAGGCTCAGGGTTTTGGCGTAGGCGGGCTGTAGGGCGCCCTTGGCCTCCGCAAGCTTTTGCAGTGCCAGATCCGCGCTCATGCCCTTCCCCATCCCGACAGCGGTGACGTTGCGGAGGAAGCTGATCCCCTCGTAGATCTCCCGCTCTTTCTGCTCACGGCGCATGCTTTCGTGCGCGCGCCGCCAGCGGGACATTATGCTGTATTCAAGCTTTTCGGCGCTGTCCCTGCCCTTGCGGGCTATCTCTAGGCGCCGTCTGGCCGGCAGCGTCAGCCAGCGCCCGGCGCAGGCCGCCGCCAGGCAGGCGGCATATACGTAATACGTGTAATGTGTGGGATCCATCTTCATACCTCCGCCTGCCATGCAGGCCGCCATGCTGTGCGCCGTTTTGCCGCATCCCGGCTGCTATAGCCGCCCCCGCCGCCGCATTTGCTTCGCCTCTGCCAGCGTCCGTGCCGCCAGCCCGGCCACCGCCTCTGCCGCCAGCCAGGCCACCGCCTCTGTCGCCAGCCCGGCCACCGCATTGCCCATCTGTGCGCCGTCAATAATCCATCTTCTGGTTCGTCACAAGCTCGATCAGCACAAAGTTCAGGAAAAACAGCAGGACTATGACCATGAACAGCATAAAGCCCTCCGGCGTGCCGATCTGGTTTCTTACGAGGGCGGCGAAGGTCATGCCTAGGAAGCGCACCGCCAGCAGCATGGAGCCTATGTAGAGCGCGGGCACGAGGAATATGACCATGCGCGCCGACTCGGCGTTCAGCCGCTTCCGTTCTTCCATATGGGCCCTGGCGTCGCGGAGCTGGGCGAGTATGTCCTCGATTCCGGGCGATACGTTCATGCCGTGCTCCGCAGCGAGCCTTATGTTGTAGGCGAACATCCTGCCCCAGTTGGTGTTGATGGAGCGGGCGAAGGTGTCTGTGGCGCGGCGGAGCCTTTCGCTGCTCCCGGCGCCGCGTAGTTCAAGCAGCAGCTTGAGCATGTGCGGCTTGCTGGCCCGGAACTCGGCGCCGCCGGAGACGATCTTTTCCAGTGCCTCATAGACGTTGTAGTTGTCGATCCGGTATTGGTTCAGGAAGGCCGCCACAAGCCGCTCCCCCTCGTGGCTGCCGCGCCGGCTTACCGATTTCGCGCGTATCAGCACGAAGGTGTACGGCGTGACGAGCGAGGCGAGGCCCAAGGCGATCGCGCCGGGCGCGCTGATATTGTACAGCCCTACGAACAGCGTCATGCCGGACAGCAGCACGCTGAGCGTCACGAAGGCCGCGACAGGGACCCTGCCGGCGAACGCCGTGTCCAGCAGTGCCCGTATATGCCCCTCAAGCCCGCCGTGCCTGCCGCCTTTCAGCCCGGCGTAGAGGCGCCGCCGCGTCTTCACTATGAGGAACAGCGTCTTTATGCGGCCCAGCATTATCAGCAGCACGCCGCCCGTGAACGCGCTGTACATCAGCGAAGTGGCCACTACATTTATGGTATCCGGTTTCATTGCCCCCTCCCGCCTGCGCCGGCAATCTGCCGCAGCCTCCGCTCGAACGATGCGAAGGCCTCGTGGTCCTCCTCAAGGCCGGCCTCGCGCTTGTCCTGCCCTATGTGGCAGGTCCATTCCCATCTGTCTTCGCTGTGCAGGTATCTGCATATCTCCGTCATGCGTATCTCCCTGCTTTCGCGCGTGAGGCTCATCTCGTAGATGCTCCGCAGCCTTTTCTGGTTCTTGCGCTTGAGCTGTATGAAGTGGAATACGTAGTCGAAGCTGCCGGCCACCCGCTGGGCGGTCTCCCGCAGCCCGCCGCCGGCCGCGCGGATGATCTCGACGGCGACATCGTCGGCGAATGTGACAGGGTCGCGGGTGTGGAAGGTTATCTTCATGCGGCGCGTGCCCTTCCTGGCCATGCGCACGGCCGTGTCCAGGGCCGTGCCGTCCCGCGCCTCGGCCAGTATGAAATAGTCGGCGTCGCTCCTGAGCAGGTTTTTCGAGATGCCCCTCAGCTTGTCGTGATCCGCGATAAGCTGCACGACAGGTGCCTCAGGCATGAGGCGGTGCAGGGGTATCTCAGGATCCGTCTCGACCATGACGCCCTCCAGCGTGCGGTCCTCGTAGCTCTGCCAGGTCGAGAGGAAGGTGGTCTTCGCGGATCTGACAGGGCCGCAGAACGCGATGTTGTAGCCGACGCGCACCATGTCCTTGAACAGCCCGACGGATTCTTCCGGTATCGTCCCCCGCAGCGCCTGCTCCTCGAAGCTGTAGTTCGGGATGATGTACCTACGGAATATGATCGCGTCCTGGCGCGGTTTCGTCATGGCGCCCCTGAATATAGTGACGCGGGTGCCGTCCAACAGATATATTTCGTGGAATTCCTTGTCAAGCCGCTCGTCAGGGGTCAGCAGCAGGAAGGCCCTCGTCATCTGCTCGCGCCTGTCGAGGCTGATCCTCTGCGGCTTCAGCTTCATGGCGCCGTCCTCCATGAAATATACGCGGTCGCCTATGATCTTCGCGGAACTGCTCTCGCGGTACCCGCCGCCGAACCATTCGGCCATGCCTGCCATGCCCCATTTCTCGTGGTACACGGCGTCCGCCAGGGAACTGTACCAATTTGGGAATGGCGTCTTTTCCGCCTTGTATTTCCGTATGAGGGAGGCGATCCTGTTTTTGAAGTAGGAGACCTCTTTCTCGTATCCGATTATCGCCCGCTTCTGCACGGCCAGGATCTTGTCGGCGTCGTTGCGCTCTTCATCCCATTCCCGCTGGAATTCCGCCTCGATGCGGCCGCACAGCTCATCGAAGCCGGCCGTAAGGGGCTCGTGGGGCATTTTCTCGGCAAGATAACGCTCTAAATAAAATTTTTCCAACGCCTTTTCCTCTTAATGCCGCCAATGCCGTCCAGATCGATGCCGAGCGCGCGCTTCACGAAGCGGGCGATGTCGGACGGGAACGCGTCGCCGGGGTTTGCCATAAGCGTCTTGCGCTCGATCTCCGCCCGCCTCCCGCTGCCGGAAAACGAGACCTTGTGGAACTTGCCCTTGTCCATCTCCAGCCGCTTGGCAATGTAGTCGAGCGGGTAGATGTCCTTGTCCATATACCTGTTGAGTATGTAGCCGCTTGGCAATATCCCCAGCCGTTCGTAGACAGGCTTGCGTTTCTCCCAGCGCGCGAGTATGCTCTCCTGCTGGGTCATGATGAAAAATTTGTCCCCGCTGAGCCTCAGCGCGCCGAATGCCAGCCCGTTGTCCAGCCTGTTGCCGCTGTCGATCACGATGATGTCGAACTGCCCTGCCGCAACGTCGATCAGGTGCGACGCCAGTTCCGGCTGGTAATAGCGCTCCTCGTCTTCGTTGCAGATCCCGCCGAGGACGAACATATTCCTGATATTCCTGCAATGCGCCGCCAGCTCGTTTTCCGCCAGCATCCGGCTCTCCAGCCTGCTTTTGAGCGTGTCGATATACTCGGTGTCCTCCCTGACGAAGTCCGTGCTCTCCCTGCCGTTAAGCGCCATAAATATCACCTTTTTTTCCGGGAAGGCCTCCGCCATGAGTTCCGCGACGGACTGGGATATCATCGTGGTGCCCACCTTGCTGTCGATCCCGTGGAAAATGTAAAGATCACTCATTGTCTCTACCTCTTTGCCGTGCTGCCGCCGGCCTAAACATGGCTGATGCCATGGGCGCATACTGTTCTCCGGCTAAAACGTGGGTAAGATCTGCGTTATGGTTTTAGCTGGAGAATGGTATCAGTCGGCGTGCAGTATCAATATAAGGGAAGGCCCCTCTTTCCCGGAGGCGTAGGCCCGGATCCTGAAGTAGGCTTCGGCAGTGGCGATGATCTCTACATGGTCGATCGCCGAGCCGGAATCGGTCCGGTCCTTTCTTTTCCTGCGCTCCTGGACGATCTCGCCGATGAGCGATATGTCGCGCACTTCGCCCTCGTCGGCATCCTTGACGAAGGCCAGCCGGTATACGCCGAAGTTCGCGGCGCCGCCGTCTGCCCCGGCGATTTCCACATGGTCCCCGCGCCGCAGGGCGCTGCTCCGCATGGCTATCCATTCCGCAGGTATGACGAAATACGATTCGCCGGCCGCAAGGCCGTCTTCGGCGGCCACGAACGCGGATTCCGAAAGCTGCTGCTTCTCATAGATCGGCTGGGACACCGTTTTGCCGACAAGCCCGGACATCTCTTCAGCCGTGAAGCCATTCTTTATCCGGCTCTCTTTAGGGATCTGGATGACTGTGAGCATGTCCGCGCTGATGGCCGAGCCCGCCTCGATGTCGCGCGTGGCGGCCACGGCTTCCGCCATGAGCACACGGTTCCTGCCCTCCGCCTCCCAGTAGAGCAGGCCCGCCACAGAAAGCGCGAGCAGCAGGATGCCGCTTAAAAATCTCCATCGCCTCAAGCCCATACCTCCCGCGATGCCGCCGCCAAGTTATTTCCAATTAATTACAGTATATCAATATTTAAGGGAATGTCAACCATAAATCCCAAAAAATCCTAATAAATTTATTTGGCACATGGAGGGGAGGGAAGCAGGCTGTACGCAGGTGGGCGGGGGATGCCGATCCGCGCCGGGGCGCGGTATGGCGGGAAAGCCAAAGGCCTGCGGCGGGCCGCAGGCCTTTGGATAAGATATGCAGTTGATATTGGCGCGGCCTATGGCCGGAGCCGGCCTATGCCTTGGCTTTCTGGCCAGGCTTATTGGTGAACCTGGAGTAGTCCTTGCCAAAGAGCAGGTATTCTGTTTCCTCAGGCTTGATATCCTTGTACTTGATCTTCGTGATGATGAAGAAGACGACGCCAAGGAGCACCCAGCCGAGTACCAGGGCCCACTCCACTGGAAGCAGGGCGCCAGGGCCTATCGGCAGGTAGAGGTAGAGGAAAAAGCCTGCGACGCCGATGGCCAGCAAGCCTACTAACGTGCCGCCTTTGACTTTGTAGGGGCGCGCGAGATTGGGCTCGCTCCTGCGCAGGGCGAGGAAGGACAGAGCCACCATGAAGTAGGCCACGACCGTGCCGAACGCGCTTGCGTCAACGAACCACACAAGGGCGGACTTGCCCATGAGCGGGGAGATGCAGGTCAGGAGGCCGACGAGGATTATCGCTGCGGTAGGCGACTCATATTTCGGGTGGACCTTGCCGAACACGGCCGGAAGCATCTTGGCCCTGCCCATCGAGAAGAGCACCCTCGTGGCGCCGACGATGAAGCCGTTCCAGCTGGTAAGTATGCCGCACATGGCCGCCGCGATCATGAACTTGCCGAATATGGGGTTGCCCATGGCGAAGGCGAAGGAGTCCGCCACCGGGATGGAAGCGCCGTCGCGGATGCTGGCAGGCGCTGCGAAGGCTATGCTTATTATCATGAGGATGTACCATGCTGCCGCGAGGCAGATGGAGAATATCAGGATCTTGGCGATCTTGTTGAGTGGTATGTTCATCTCTTCGGCGGCCTGCGGTATGACATCGAAGCCCACGAACATGGCCGGCACCATGAGGATTACGGCGACAAGCCCCTGCGTCGTGGTGAATGCGGGAAGTATGTTCTGGACGCTGCCCTGCGTGACGCTCCCGAAGAAGAACACGATGCCGCCCAGCGCAAGCGCGATAGTCGCAAAGGTCTGGAATATGGCCGCAGACTTTATGCCCCTGTAGTTCAGGATGGCTAGTATCAGGCCGCCAGCGGAGCCTACGAGCACCCAAGAGAGGTATACATCGAAACCAGCTATGTTCCATAGATAGCCGAACCTGGGTATGGGGAGGATGTAGTCGATCGCCGTCACGAAGGCGGGCCCCTCCCAGGCTGCCACGCCCACATAGGCGAATGTGATCATCCAGCCGGTTATCCATGACGGTATATAGCCGAGCCCGCGGTAAGAGAATACGAGTTCGCCGCCGGCAAGCGGGAGGGCCGGGGTCAGTTCGGCGTAAGTCATGCCGACGAAAATACATAGCACGGCGCCGATGGCGAATGCCAGTATAGCGCCCGCGAACCCGGCCAATGCGACCCATTCGCCGGCCAGCATTATCCAGCCCCAGCCGATCATAGTACCGAAGGCAAGCGCAAGCACGTCTTTGTTGCTCATCGCTTTCTTCAGCTCTTGTCTTTCAATTCCTGCCATTTGTAGTCACCTTTCCCTTCTTTTTCTCCGCAGGGCGCCTGATGCGCCGGCGCACAGGCCCGATCGGCCCGGCGGCGCCCACGCCCTGCCTGCCGCCTTGCTAGGGGCCGGTGAGGCCTCGCAGGGCGGTTTATGCCATAGACGCCTCGCGCCTATGACAAAATGAAAATAAAAAAATAATTGCCATTGCCGGCGCATACAGCGCCTGCCGCCAAACGGGAACATTTGCTAGCGGTGCCTCGAAATCAGGACAGTGTCTCAAAAACAGGACAGCATCCGGGGTCATTTACATTGCCAAGCAATAGTACTGCGCCACTTGAAGCGGTTAGAGCAAATGGTACATGCCGATACTGTGCGGCCAGGCATTGGGTGGAGTGCCTGCCTTGCGCGGCGCAATATGCCTGGGCTAGGCCCGGCGTCGGCCGCGCCCCCGGATCTTCCGCCAGGCCTAGCGCAAAACGGAGAGGTTTTGCGGCGAAACATGGCATCAGGCTGAGGGCAACAGTATTGACATGGGAATATATACGCAAGATGCGTGCCAAAAAGCACAGCGCGGCCCGCGGCAGGGTGCCGGGGGCCGTCTCGGCGGGCGCCGGGAGGCGGGCATTGGGCCGTCGGCGGGCGCGGCGGGCTGGCTCAGGGACCGAGGGCGCCTCAGCAGGCGCTGTTTCATGCCAGGGCGGGCGCCGGGGCTTGCTGGCGCGGCGGGCACAGGCCGCCCCTTGCTGGCGCCGGGGCTTGCTGGCGCGGCGGGCGCCGGGCGTTTATTGCTGGGCGCCGTGGAGGGCATCGGCCACAGCCTCGCGGAACTGATCGTAGGCGATGGTGGCGCCCGTTATGGCGTCCACTTGCGAAATATCCCCCGTCTCCACGAGATCGTCGGCATACTGGCCCATTGCGGCGACGGCCAGCTGGGCCTTGTCATAGTAGTCGCGGTTCGAGACCTCGCCGTTGACCTTGCCGTAGTCGGCGTCTTTCAGGCTGCCGTCGCTTTGCCGCGTGACGAAACTGCAGGCGCTGATCTTCCCTTCCTCTATAGTGATGTCCACCTCGGCGTAAGCGCCCTCGTCGTCCAGGCTGCTGACGCCGCTGTACGCGCCGTCGGTGTATACGGGCGGCTCGGAACTGC
>JAIRSA010000049.1 GCA_031255695.1 Eubacteriales Family XIII. Incertae Sedis bacterium
GATAGTAGGGGCAGGGAAAAAATAGTGGTGGCCTGCGGCGATTTTACTGAAGGCGGCAAGCGGCTGCTTGAGTTCGCCCATCTGAAAAACACATGCATCGACAGTGAGCAAAGCGGATATGGGAAGGAACTGTCATCCATTATGCAGGCGATTGAAGAACAGGCCCTGCTGCCGCAGGAACAGCTTCGTGACTTCTTTTGGGATATGTTTATCGCGGACGCGTTCCTTGGGAACTTCGATCGGCATAACGGGAACTGGGGGATTATTGTGGATGAGCAGCTTAAGACTGCCGAGATTGCGCCGATCTACGACTGCGGTTCCTGCCTGTACCCGCAGCTGGCAGCGGAGGACATGAGGGCCGTGCTGGACAGTGAAGACGAAATAGACAAGCGTGTATTCACGTTCCCTTTATCCGCCATTGAGGAAGATGGCAAAAAAATCCCTTACTTTTCGTTTATTTCTTCTTTGAAAAATGAAGATTGCAACGCAGCATTGAAGCGTATCCATGGCAGGATTGACATGGGGCGTATAAATGAAATTGTGGAAGGGGTGCCACTGCTCCTGCCGGTGCAGAAAGAATTCCACAAGATCATGCTCCAGGAGCGCAAAGCAAAGATCCTCGATTACAGCATGGAACAGCTTGCCCGCCGCTTTGCCTGACGCATAGCCGCCGCCTGCCGCCGCACTGGGGCCTATGCCCGGCTAGGTGCACCGTGGACAGGCCGCGTCCGCCCGCCCTACCTTCTATACATCTCCGGCCCGAGATCATACAGGCTGGCGCCGCGCGTGTCTATGGCCACGATGCAGGGGAAGCCCTCCACCTCAAGGCGGTAGATGGCCTCAGGGCCTAGATCCTCATAGGCAATGGCCTCGGCCTTCTTGACAGATCTGGATATGGTGGCGGCAGCGCCGCCTATAGCGGCGAAATACACGGCAGCGTTCTTTTTCATGGAAGCGATGACGTCAGGGGAACGCTGCCCCTTGCCGATCATGCCTTTAAGGCCCAGGTCAAGCAGCCGGGGCGTGTACGAGTCCATGCGGAAGCTTGTGGTCGGGCCGCAGGGGCCGAAGGGCCGGGGCGGTTTCGCCGGGCACGGGCCCACATAGTACAGCACTTGCCCGTCCAGCCCGAAGGGGAGCGGGAGCCCGCCGTCCAGCGCCTGCAGCAGGCGTTTGTGCGCAGCGTCCCTCGCGGTGTATATGACGCCGCTCAAAGCGACCATGTCGCCGGCCTTGAGGCCAAGGGCGGCCTCGGCGGACAGCGGCGCTATAACTCTTTTAATTATATCCATTTAGCTTAATCTATCCTCCTGTTATGTTGCAGGGCGCCCACCCATGGCGTATTCCGTGGCGCTTCGGCCTGCGGTCCGCCCGCGCGGCTTTACGTGCGGCGTGCTTCATAGTGTCTCGGCACGGCCGCTGCCCGCTACGCGCCCGATTTGGCACATGTGCCGTCAGATGACGATCTCGGCGTACCTGGCGGCATGGCAATTGAGGTTTACGGCGACTGGCAGCTGCGTTATATGCGTGGGGAAATACTCTATGTGGACGGCCAGGGCCGTGACCCTGCCGCCCAGCCCCTGCGGCCCAATGCCGGTCGCGTTGATTGCGTCAAGCAGCTCGTTTTCCAAGGCGGCATAGCTGGGATCCGGGTTAGGGAGGCCAGTCTCACGTATCAAAGCCCTTTTCGCAAGATAGGCGGCCTTATCCATAGTCCCGCCGACGCCGACGCCGACGATGACAGGCGGGCAGGGGTTCCCGCCGGCATTCGCCACAGACTCCAGGACAAAATCCTTGACGCCCTGAAGCCCCTGGGAAGGCAGCAGCATCTTGAGCGTGCCCATATTCTCGCTCCCGCCGCCTTTGGGCAGTATGGCGATCTTCACACTATCCCCGGCGACGATCTCGGTATGTATGACAGCGGGGGTATTGTCGCCAGTGTTCTTCCTATTGAAAATGGGGTCTGAGCATATAGATTTCCGCAAATAACCGGAACTATAGCCGCGCCGCACGCCCTCGTTGAGCGCCTCGGTTAGGCTGCCGCCTGAAATATGGGCATCCTGGCCGACATCGACGAACAGTATAGCGGAGCCCGTGTCCTGGCAGATGGCGATCTGCTCATCCCTAGCGTATTCGATGTTCTCGATGATCTGCCCGAAAATGTACTTGCCGAATTCCGACTCCTCCAGCCCCGCACAGGCGCGGAGCCGCCTCTCGGCCGGCGCCCAAAGGTCGAAAGCCGCCTTCAGGCAAAGCCCCTCGACGGCGCTGCTTATATATGAAGCTTGAATTTCCCTCACGATTGCCTCCAATCAATATCGCATTAAAACCAATGCCGCCGCTATTGTATTGCCGCCAATGCAGCGATAGCCGCTATTGCTGCCAATAAGGGCATAGCAGCCCCCGGGCGGGGCTATTCCCCGCTCTTGGCGCCGAGCTGCCCGGCATATTCTGAAGCCAGCTTCTTGAAAGCGGGCAGCGAATTCTCTATAGTCTCATGCGATACGCAGTAGGCCAGGCGGACATACCCTGGGCATCCGAACGCGCC
>JAIRSA010000065.1 GCA_031255695.1 Eubacteriales Family XIII. Incertae Sedis bacterium
CCTTTGGCAACAGGTGCGGCGTTTTGCCGATTGTGGAGGAATAATACAGTGCCAGACAGGCGTTTTTTCGGTGACTCGAAGGCGTCCCTCTATACATTGAGGAATGCGGCGGGTATGGAAGTCACCCTCACTGAGATGGGGGCGGCGGTCGTGAGCATGAATGTGCCGCTTGCGGGCGGCGGGGCCAGGGATGTGGTCCTGGGCTATGACAGTGTTGACGGGTACAAAAACTGCGGGTCTTATTTCGGGGTCACTATAGGGCGGATCGCGAACAGGATCGGCGGCGCGTCGTTCGCCATAGGCGGCGATGCGGTGAATATGGACAAGAATGAAGGCGGCAATTCGCTTCACAGCGGCCGTTTTTCATATGCGAACCGTATGTGGGAGGTGGACGGCGCCATAGGCGGCAGTTCAGTGGCGTTCCGGCTGTACAGCCCGGACGGCGACCAGGGGATGCCAGGCAATGCGGAGATTTCCGTGAGGTACACGCTTACAGAGGACAACGGCCTGGAGATCAGGTACAGGGCGGTGGCCGACAAGCCTACTGTCTTCAACCTGACCAACCACAGCTATTTCAACCTTGCGGGGCATGATGCGGGCGCGGGCGGCTCGCTCGCGCAGTTCCTGAAGATGGGCTGCAGCGCATTCACGCCGGTTGACCGTGAATTCATACCAACAGGGGAGATATGCCAGGTGGCAGGGACGCCGATGGATTTTACGGGGGGCAAGCAGATAGGGGAAGAGATTGACGCGGGCTTTGAGCAGCTGCGCATTGCGGGGGGTTACGACCACAACTATGTCATTGACGAGCCTTCGCTGGACAAGCCGTTTGCGGTCATGGTGTCGGGCGCCAGGGATTTGGGGATGAAGGCATATACCGACATGCCGGGGGTCCAGTTTTACAGCGGCAACAATCTGGGCAATGACCCTTACTGCGGGAAACACGGCAAGATGTACGAGCGCAGGGGCGCCGTATGCCTGGAGACGCAGTTTTTCCCTGACACGCCGAACAAATCCGGCTTCCCTCCATGCTTTTTCGCCCCTGGCGAGGCTTTTTCCGCTGCAACTGTATACAAGTTCTTTACGGATATTGCCGCGCTGTGACGCAGGATGCTACGCGCATACGGGAAACGATCCCATGAGGGGGGCGTTCGTGTGCGCTACAGTGAGTTTTTGGTTCAGGAGGATTTAATATGGCTCATTATTTTGAGGAACCGTCGAGGACTTTCAGCGAATATCTGTTTGTGCCCGGATTTTCGTCGAAAGGGTGCAGGCATGAAAATGTCGATCTTTCCACCCCGGTGGTCAAATTCAAAAAAGGCGAAAGCCCAAGCATAAAGATGAATATACCGCTTGTCTCCGCAATAATGCAGGCCGTCTCGGACGACAGGATGGCCATCGCGCTTGCAAAGGAAGGCGGGATTTCTTTTATTTACGCGTCCCAGCCAATAGAAAGCCAGGCGGCGATGATAAAGCGCGTGAAATCGTATAAGGCAGGCTTCGTGCGGAGCGACTCGAATATCCGGCCGGATCAGACATTGGCGGATATACTGGAGCTGAAGGCGCGCAGCGGGCATTCGACGACGGCGGTCACGGAGGACGGTACGGCGGAAGGGCGTATTGTGGGGCTGATCACAAGCCGCAGCTATCGTGTGAGCAGGATGCCGCTCGACACGAAGGCGTCGGAATTCATGACGCCATTCGACGAGCTCATTTTCGCGGAAGAGGGCACCACCCTGTCAGAGGCGAATGACATGCTGTGGGAGCACAAACTGAACGCATTGCCCATTATTGACAAGAATCAGCGGCTCACGAGCTTCGTCTTCCGCAAGGACTACGATTCGCATAAGGAGAACCCGGCGGAGCTGCTGGACAGCGACAAGCGCTATGTCGTGGGGGCGGGCGTGAACACGCGCGACTACGAGGAGCGCATACCCGCGCTGATCGAGGCGGGGGCCGACGTGCTGTGCATCGATTCTTCGGAGGGCTATACGGAATGGCAGCGCGACACGATAGATTTTGTGCGCGCCAAATATGGGGACAGCGTCAAGATAGGGGCCGGCAATGTCGTTGAGGCCGAGGGTTTCCGCTATCTCGCCGAAGCGGGCGCCGACTTTGTGAAGATCGGCATAGGCGGCGGCTCGATATGCATCACGAGGGAGCAGAAGGGGATCGGCATGGGGCAGGCGACGGCCGTGATAGAGGTCGCCAAGGAGCGGGAGCGCTATTTCGAAGAGACGGGCGTGTACATACCGCTGTGCTCTGACGGCGGGATCGTCTACGATTACCATATGGCCCTGGCCCTGGCAATGGGCGCTGACTTCCTGATGCTGGGCCGGTATTTTTCGAGGTTCGACGAGAGCCCGACGAGCAAACTGAATATAAATGGAAATTACGTAAAAGAATACTGGGGCGAGGGCTCGAACCGCGCCAGGAACTGGCAGCGTTACGATATGGGCGGCGAGACGGGGCTCTCGTTTGAAGAGGGCGTGGACTCGTACGTCCCATATGCGGGCAGCCTTAAAGACAATGTGAGCCTGTCCCTGAGCAAGGTCAAGTCCACCATGTGCAACTGCGGCGTGCTTGACATACCGGGCCTCCACAAGGACGCGAAGCTGACCCTCGTGTCGGCCACCAGCATTGTGGAAGGCGGGGCCCACGATGTGATCCTGAAAGAGCAGGCGGCGAGCGTCAGGTAGGCTGGAGCGTTGCGGACTGGCAGCCGGGCAAGGCTTACCCGCCATAAAGTGCGGCCGAAGCCGAGAAGGCGTAAAGATATATAGGAGAATTTATATATGGGTGTATTCACAGGGATCTGGGTTGTGGATTTCGGAGGGCAGTATAACCAGCTGATCGCGAGGCGCGTCAGGGAAGCCAATGTCTACTGCGAGATCGTGCCATGGTTCAAATGCATGGACAGGGTGGCGGCAGAGCGCCCGGAAGGGATCATATTCACCGGCGGGCCGGCCAGCGTGTACGAGCACGGAGCGCCTAAGCTGCCTGCCGAAATATTCAATATGGGGATACCGATGCTGGGCATATGCTATGGTGCCCAGCTCATGGCGCATACCCTCGGAGGCAAAGTGGCAAGCCCCGACTACAAGGAGTATGGCCGGGTGCGGCTCTTCCAGACGCCAAGTGGCGCTGGGGCTGCGGCAGGCGGCGGACCCGCAGCAGGCGAGACGGCAGCAAAAGCTGCTACAGGCGCGGCGACCTCGGGCAGCGCTGGGGTTGCAACGGGCGCAGCGGCCTCGGGCAGCGCTGGGGTCGCAACGGGCGCTGGGGCTTCAGGCAGCGCTGGGGCTGCGACAGGCACCGGGGCTGCTGCGAGCGCACTCTTTAAAGGCATCCCGCAGGAGGAGACCTGCTGGATGAGCCATACAGACTATGTGGAAACCATGCCAGACGGCTTCCGGGTGACTTCGCGCACAGAGAACTGCCCGGCGGCCTCGCTGGAGAACGCACAGAAAAAACTGTACGGTGTGCAGTTCCACCCAGAGGTCCATCATACGCCGTTCGGCCAGGCCCTCCTGCGCAACTTCCTTTATGATGTATGCGGCTGCGCGGGCGACTGGACCATGGCGAATTTCGCCAAGAGCAAGATCGAAGAGATAAAGGAAAAGGCCGCTGGCAAGAAGGTGCTCTGCGCATTGTCAGGCGGCGTGGACTCCTCGGTCGCGGCCGTCCTGGTGCACGAAGCGATAGGGGACAGCCTCACATGCATATTCGTGGATCATGGCCTGCTGCGCAAGGACGAAGGCGATCAGGTAATGGAAGTCTACGGCAGGCAGTTCAATATGAAGATAAAACGGGTGAACGCGCAGGAACAGTTCCTGAGCAAACTGGAAGGCGTAGAAGACCCCGAAATGAAGAGAAAAATCATCGGCCGGGAGTTCATACGCGTCTTTGAGGCCGAATCCAGAAAACTATATGAAGAAGAGGGTGGGATCGACTATCTGCTCCAGGGGACCATATATCCAGACGTGGTAGAAAGCGGCAGCGGCGAGGCGGCGGTAATAAAGAGCCACCACAACGTGGGCGGGCTCCCCGACGACATGAAGCTGGAGCTTATAGAGCCACTGCGGTCGCTGTTCAAGGATGAGGTGCGGAAGGTCGGCGAAGAGCTCGGGATCGCGTACGAGCTGGTGTGGCGCCAGCCATTCCCTGGCCCCGGTCTTGCGATACGCTGCCTCGGAGAGGTCACGCCTGAAAAACTGCACATAATAAGGGAGTCCGACGCGATCCTGCGCGAAGAGATCCGCAACGCAGGCCTCGAACGGGAGATATGGCAATACTTCACAGTCCTGCCGAATATCCGCAGCGTGGGCGTCATGGGCGACTTCAGGACCTACGACCACATGGTAGGCATACGCGCCGTCACCTCGGTCGATGGCATGACCTCAGACTGGGCCAGGATCCCATACGACGTACTGGAGACCATATCAGCCAGGATCGTGAACGAAGTGCCCGGCGTCAACCGCGTCGCCTACGACATCACCAGCAAGCCCCCAAGCACGATCGAATGGGAGTAATTAAAACTATCCCGGAAACTCGCTGTTTAAGCGGCTTTCGGGGATTTCTTTTTGCCTTTTGATAACAGTTTGATAACAGGAGCATTTTGGCGCTTATTGTGAGTGTCGCGGGCGGTTTGCGGGTGTATGCCTGTTTCCAATCCGTTGCCACGGCTCCATCCATTGAAAACGGTCTTGCTGATTCGCTGTCAGCCGGACCGTTTTTTATGTTCCGAAAAGGTGATTATTTTTTTCGGAAATATATTTTGCCCACAATCACTTGACACTAACGATAACGAATAAGCGATTTACTTTGACGTAGACTCAGTATATAATGGATTTAACGATTGAAAGCAGGAAAAATCTATGCGTCGGAGGATGACTATTCAGACTGGCTGATTTATTCTATCTTCCAGTCGGGAAAAATCCAAAAGACGATAGCGAAATACGTTGTCGGATCAAACCTCTTTTACGTTGCCTGAGCGATTGGACAGTTGCTCCCATGCAACGGGGATGTGACAAGAACGTTCATGTTTCGCATTGAGCCAATATATCAAAAAATTGTGGCGAACCACCGACAGAACAAAGAACTGACCGCTCTACGCGACTTTCTGCTCTCGTTCCTGATGAACGGACAAGTCACGGTTGCGCAGAAGGAGAATCGTGATGAGGCGCAACTTGATAACATGGACAAGATTTGCGCAATGCAATAGCGGCAATTTGAACGCCGCTTTTGAGAATATGTGCCGAATGCTTTTCAATCGGTTTTTCTTTGATGGAAAAGCTATTCTTAGTTCAAGCCCAAACAATCCGGGCATTGAGGTCGAACCTGTTTTGCATTCCGACTCAAATGAACGCATCAGCTTCCAATCCAAGTTCTCTACAGGCAATGTTAATTACGATTCCGTCGAGCGCTCCATGACTGCCACAATTCAGAATTACAGCGGAAGCATTGATGTGATTTACCTTTACTGCAATAAGGATTTTACGCATACAGCTGCTTCTTTTATACGGTTCAAGGATGCATTGGGGAAATCGGGTATTCGTTTGGAGACCATCACCAATGACGAAATCTTAAATCAAATCATTGACAATCAATATGACATCATAGCTGCAAGATATTTTGCTGACAAGCCCCTCTCAAAAGCGTGGTTTAGGGAAAAATCGGAACTCGCATTAAAAGGTCTTGGCTTGCGATATAACTGCGAGTTTAATGTGCCTGTCGAGTACGAAAAGAGCATTGGCAAATTTCTGTTTTTGCAAGAAGCAATAGAAGAAATCAACACAAAAAAAAGAGGAACAAAAAAAGAGATTCAAGGGGCACGGTCGCTACTACCCGTATATAAGGACTTTATTGATGAAACTCTACAGCGCATTGCGGTTCTGCCAGATGTAACACAAAGTTCAGTTCATCAATGCCTCAGTTGGTGGGATGCGATTACATACGGTCAGAATCAGATGCTTGACACTATCAACACTCGATTAGAGGAACTATCCGGCATCGCGTATTCTGCAAAAGAAGAACGCGAAAAGTATACATTGCAAAACGAACTGTCTCAAACTCGAAATCTAATGAACGCAATAGACAACATCGCTTTTTCACGGGATGAACAGTCTCTCATCAAAGATAAGGTGTTGATATTGAAAGGCAATGCCGGAAGCGGGAAGTCCCATTTGCTCGGCACCATTACGGAATCTCATATTTCTCATGGAGTTCCCGCAGTGTTGCTTCTCGGGCAATCATTACTATCTGACGATACTGTTGAGCAGCAGATTATTCAACAACTTGGTTTGGATTGTACTTTTACCGATTTCATTGATATTCTCGATGGTATCGGCATTGAAACCGAACAACAGGTTGTGCTCATTGTGGATGCGATAAATGAGAGCAGTAATACAAACATCTGGAAAAGCGGACTGTCTCGATTGTTGCAAACGATTGAAACCCATCAAAATGTTAAGCTGATAATTTCCGTTAGGGACGGATATGAGTCCCTTGTGTTTTCAGAGGACGTATCGGGTCGTATATGTGATGGCTCCATCGCGCAAGTGATTCATTATGGATTTTACGAAAACACAATGGAAGCAATCATGCAA
The DNA here is from genome assembly GCA_031255695.1 of Eubacteriales Family XIII. Incertae Sedis bacterium. GTDB lineage: Bacteria > Bacillota > Clostridia > Peptostreptococcales > Anaerovoracaceae > JAISED01. The sequence continues at coordinate 6,609 of JAIRSA010000065.1, forward strand.
TTCTTTGATTACTACAATATCAAGTTCGGCGTATCAGAGTTGCTTCAACATGAATTCTCAAATCCACTGATGCTGAAATTGTATTGTGAGACAAGGGATAGCAATCCCAAAAGTATGTTTGAGATGTTC
>JAIRSA010000077.1 GCA_031255695.1 Eubacteriales Family XIII. Incertae Sedis bacterium
CTTTCATTTTCTCTGACGATAACCTGTGCCATAGCCGATACCACCTCCTCCTGACATATACTGAACTTGCCTACAACATTAGTATTATACCTGACAGACAAAAAAATGGCAAGCAAAAAACTCCAAATTGATGTAAATTTACGCCCTTTTTACGCTTTTGGCCCCTATATGCCCGATCCGGCACCTTGATTTTGGCCTATTATGCGCTATGGGCGCGCCACGGGGCAATCATCCGGGGGGCCAAAGCATCTTCCTCTTGCCCAAAAGATGGAAATGCAGGTGCTTGACGGTCTGCATGCCATCCTCCCCGCAGTTGCACACCAGGCGGTAGCCATTTGCCAGGCCCGCCTCTGCGGCAATGGCCTTCACCTTTGTGAGCAGCCCCCCCAATACGGCGGCGTCCTCGGCCCCTGCCCCGTCAAGCGATTCTATGTGCTTCTTGGGTATGACGAGCAGATGCACGGGCGCCTGCGGCTGAAGGTCATGGAAACAGATGATTTCGCTGTCTTCATAGGCCACATTGGACGGGATCTCCTTGTTCGCGATCTTGCAAAATATGCAGTCAGACATTTCATTCCTACCTTTCATTCCTACCTTTCACGATGCCAGGGCAATGCCTGCGGCATCAGCCGGGGCCCTGGCCGGGGCATAGTTCCCCAAGCGCGCCGCCTTCTGCCCTGGCGCATATCCTCACTTCGGCGAAATCCCCTTCTGGGACTTCGCAGCCCTGGAAAAACACCCTTATATTGTTCTCTGAAAGCCCTTCAGAGATGCCGGCCGCCTGGTCGCGCCTCTCCACCAGCACGGTCCGGGCCCTTCCGATCTCGCTGTCTATGAATGCCCACGACGCGGCCTCCGCCTCCGCGATCAGGCGGCGGCTGCGCTCCGACTTGGCCCCGGCCGGTATCTGCCCGCCCATAGCGGCGGCCCGGGTCCCCTCGCGCTTCGAGTACGGGAACACATGCGTATGCAGAAAGCCCGCTTCCTTGACCATGGCCAGGCTTTCGCCGAAATCGCCGTCATCCTCGCCTGGAAAGCCGACGATTATGTCCGTGCTCAGGCCATACCCGGCGTCGTGGGCCCTGAGCAGGCGGACCAGCCCCATATACCCATCGTGCGTGTAGCTGCGCCCCATCTCCTTCAGTATGCGCGTGCTGCCGCTCTGCAGGGACAGGTGCATGGATGGGCAGAGCCTTTCGTAGACCAGAAGCCTTTTTATGTAATCCTCGTTTATTACTGTCGGCTCCAGCGAGCCGAGCCTGATCCTGAAGCGCCCGCCGAGACGGTCTATCTGGCCCACGACATCATGCAGCCCGTAGGCGCCACCGCCTGTGCGCTCGCTGCCGTACAGCGCCAGGTTTATCCCTGTCAGCACCAGCTCCTTGTGCCCCCGCGCAAGCAGCCGCTCGGCCTCGCCCACGATCTCGCCGGCAGGCCTGCTCCTTACGGGCCCCCGCGCATATGGTATGACGCAGAACGCGCAGAACCTGTCGCAGCCGTCCTCTATCTTTATATATGCCCGTGTGCGGGATTCCATGGATGTGACGGCGCCCAGGCTGTCATAGCCGGCGGAAGCCTCGAAGCTGGACACCTCGGCTATGCGCCCCCTGCCTGCGGCGTAGCCCGCGATGAGCTCCGGCAGGCGGCTCTTGTCGCCGCTCCCTAGCACGATGTCGGCCTGCGGCATGGCAGTGGCCTCCTCCGGCCTTGTCTGCGCATAGCAGCCTATCACCGCCACGATGCCGTCAGGGTTTTCGCGCCTGGCCCGCCTTATGAGCTGCCTCGACTTGCGGTCCGAAACCGCAGTCACCGCGCAGGTATTTATTATGTATACGTCAGCCGGCTCGCCGTCGGCGGCCGGCAAGAACCCCAGCCCCGCCATTTTCTCCCGGAGCGCCTGCGTCTCATATTGATTGACCCTGCACCCCAAGGTATAGAACGCAACCGTTTTCTTCATGCCCAAGCTGTCCAATCCCTGCCTCATCGCGCCGCTTAAAGCTCAAGCTCATAAATCGCCATGGCGATCGCCGCCGGCCCTGCGGTCTCCGTCCTCAGCACCAGCTTGCCCAGGCTCACCGGCCTAAGGCCCGCCCCCTTGAGCATTTCCGCTTCCTCCGGCGCAAATCCCCCTTCAGGCCCTATGATGATGGAGACCTTGCCGGGGTTTTTGGGCGCGTCCTCGCGCAGGAAACGCTTTATCGTGTATTCCTTCTCTTCCTCGTATGCGAAGATCGCCAGGTCGGCCGCAGTGATCATATCTACCGCCTCATACAGCTGCATTGCCGGGAATACGAAGGGTATCGTGCCTCTGTCGCACTGTTTCGCGGCCTCGGCCGATATCCTGCGCCACCGCCGCATTTTATTGGGCATCCTGCCTGTGTCCGTGACTACGGTGCGCGAAGAGAAAATCGGGACGATGCCGCTTACGCCTAGCTCCACCGATTTCTGTATTATGGTGCCCATCTTTTCCGCCTTTGGGATGCCCTGGTAGAGCGTGATCTTCACTTTTGGCTCGTCCAAGACCTCGACCACGCCGGTGATCTTCAGATAGAGCGCATCGCTGTCGGCGCCTACAATCTCGCTCTCATACCTTACCCCAGAGCCTGAGCCGTCGGAGATCTGGACGGGGTGGCCTGGCGCCGCTCTGAGCGATCTTGTGAGATGCCTGATGTCGTCAGGATCGTCTATCCGTATCTGGCCGTCTTTTATCTTGCCAGGATCCACAAAAAACCTATCCATCATAAAACCCTTTCTATAAAGTTGCGGGCATGCGCCCGGCTTGGTTTATGGTTCAGACGGCAGCCAGCGCGGCGGCAATGCGGACAGCCTGCCATTACTTCGGCAAGCGCGGCGGCAGTGCAGACAGCCTGCCATTACTTCGGCAAGCGCGCCAGAAACGCGCACCATTCGCCATCGGCGGCACGGCGCTCTATTTCGAAGCCTGCCGCAGACAGCGCTTCCGCCGTGTACCCGCCCTTTTCGGCGAGCACGCCCGACGCTATGAACGCCCCGCCTGGCTTGAGGCTGTTTTTCAGCATGCCCACGAGCGCGGCGATAAGCTCAGCCGTCAGGTTGGCCACGGCTATGTCCGCCTCGAACTGTATGCCCTTGTTCAGATCCGCGTTTATGGCCCGCACCCTGCCCTCGCAGCCATTGGCTGCTATGTTGCCGCGCGCCACGGCGACCGCGTCCTCGTCGATGTCGCAGGCCAGGACATCGCCGGCGCCCAGCAAGGCGGCCGCTATGGACAGTATGCCCGAACCGCAGCCTACATCAAAGACCTTGCAGCCTGGGGCCACAGCTTCCTCCAGGAAGCGCGCGCAAAGCTCTGTGGTCTCGTGCCGCCCCGTGCCGAAAGCCATGCCAGGGTCGATCTCTATGACAATATCGCCTTCTTTTCTGTCCCAGGGCTCCCAATGCGGCTTTACCACCAGCCTGCGGCCGATCCGTTTGGGCTTGAAGAATTCTTTCCAGTTGTCCTTCCACTCGCTGTCCGAGCAGACGCGGCTCTCCATGGCAAGGCTGCCGAAACGCCCGCCTTCCGGCGTTCCCGCGCCCTCGCCGCTTTCCGGCGTTCCGCCGCCTTCGCTGCCTTCCGTCATTCCGCCGCCCCTGCCTTCCGGCTTTTCGCCGCCCTTGCGGCTCCCGCCTTCCGGCGTTCCGGCATCTTCGGCCTTCAGCCGCGCGATCTCCGCCGACACAGCCTCAAGCAATGCGGCGCCGGCGGCGCTGTGCTCTATATAGAATGACGCAACTGCCTCTTTTTTGCCTGAAGCACTGCCGGATGCCGACAGTGCTTCATCAAAATAGTCCCAGCTATATTCGTTCTTATGCGCTAAGAGGTCGGCGACGTCCGCCGGATCCTCTATGGCCGCCCCTACGATGCCGTGGCCCGCGAAAACCTCTGCGGCCAGGGCGATCCCTTCGGACGAGCCGTACACCTTTGCCTCAATATATTCCATCGTATACGCAATCCATTATCTGCAAACCTCACCAAAAACTCCCAAAATGCCGTCAGACTACTAATTCACACAGCTTATCCCCGAAAGTGGTTGTCCTGTCCCGCACCTCTGTCTCCCGTGTCAAAGACCGATAACACATCGAATGCGGAAACCCGGGTTCCCGTGCGTTATAATGT
>JAIRSA010000175.1 GCA_031255695.1 Eubacteriales Family XIII. Incertae Sedis bacterium
TGTGCCCGGCCACGGCGCCGGCCCCTACGCCCGCGCCGCCATGTCTGTCGGATGCCCCCGGCGCCGGCCCCTACGCCCGCGCCGCCATGTCTGTCGGATGCCCCCGGCGCCGGCCCCTATACCCGCGCCGCCCTGTCTGTCAAATGCCCCGGCGCCGGTCTCTATGCCCGCACCGCCCTGTCTGCCAAATGCCCCCGGCGCCGGCCCCTCTGCCCGCGCCGCCCTGTCTGCCTGCCGGCCCTTGCCCTACAGGTTGATCCGCATCACCTCTGAATAGGCGTCCACCAGCTTGTTGCGTATCTGCATCATCGTGGACAGGGTAAGCTCCGCCTTGGCCGCGTTGATCATGGCCGTGTGCGGGTCTTCCAGCTCGCCTATGGACAGCTTGTAGGCGTCTTCCGCCGCCACTGCCTCTGTCTTCTCCACATTGTCGATCAGGTTCTGGAAGATATCCCTGAAGCCTTGGCTTTCCCCCTGGCCCTCTTCTGGGAGGCCGCCTATGCCAGCCCCGCTTCTTACCTTCTCTACCTCTGAGACAAAGGAGCTGAACTTGCTGGCATCTATGCTCGAATTTATCGGTACAATAAACATTTCATACACCTCGGCATATCACTTTCACATACGCAAGCGCGCGACAAAACCACGGCCCGCATTAGCGGCCGATCTGGAGCGCGTTGCTGATAATCGATTTGGTTGCGTTGAACATTGTGACATTTGCGGCGTAGGCACGCGTCGCCGCAAGCATGTTGATCATTTCCTGCGTGCGGTTCACGTTGGGCATCATGACATAGCCCTCGCCGTCCGCGTCGGGGTGCGTAGGATCGTATACGGGGATGAAGTCCGAGCGATCGTCTATGATCCGGTCGACCATCACGCCGCCCGAATTGACGGACATGTCCCTGCCCGCCGACTGCCCGCGGCGCCCAGCGGCGGAAGACGCCCGCATGAGCTCCCTCTTGAACCCGCCTTCATCTATGCTGCGCAGGACTGTAAGCTGCCTGCGGTACGGCCCGCCCGACTGTGTGCGCGTGGCCTCTGAATTCGCGATGTTCTGCGACATGATGTCCATGCGCAGCTTCTGCGCCGTCAGCCCGGAGCCTGAAATATTGAGTGCATTCAAAAAGTCCATATATTTACCTGCCCTCCCTTATCGCGTAGCGAAGGCGGGTAAATGTGTCGGTCAGTTCCCTGGATAGATAGCTGTACTGCATCTGGACCTTGGCCATCTCGATGTTTTCAAGCTCCAGATTTACGTTGCTTGAATCTGCGCGCTCAGCAAACGTATTATCCTGAAACACACCTATGGCGGCGTTCTTCACGGTCTCCAACCTCCGTGGCAGCCCTTCGTGGCGGCCCGCGCGGCGCACATCCGTCGCCGCCCTGTCAAGCGCGTCCTCAAAAGTGACCTTTATCGCCTTGTACCCAGGTGTTTCATGATTTGCGATATTCGCCGCCACTGCTTTCTCGCGCTGCCATATGCCGTCCATGGCACGGTGCAGCACCGCGGTAGTCAGAGAATCACCTATCATAATATATATCCCCCTGTTATTATGCGCCCCTTCCGGCTGCATAGCCTCAATCATGCCTTGGCTATACACAAGTCTGGGGCGGCTTCCTCTCGCCTCTCCTGTTTATCCCATCCGGTCTCCCATATCTTTGATGCTTTCGAACTTGCTCATGGGCCCGCCTCCTAGCCCGAAGGCGGAATCAGAAATCGCAAAACGCCCGGCCCGGGCCCGATCTGTGCGGCCCTGCGCTGAAGGCGCCTAAAGCCTTCAGGCCTTGATGGCCGGCCGGCCATTTTCCCAGCCATTTGGCTCGCCTGCCACTATATCACAGGCTGAATTTCCCCCACTCCCCCTTTCTTGATATTTGTTTCAAGGTTGAAATTTGCCACGATGGCAAACCCCATTTGATTCATCGTCTTGATTACTAACTCATTCTAACACAAATGCTGTGAATAAACAAGGTTTATTTTCAAAAAAATATATATTATAAGGAAAAATCTTACTAGCAATAAGCGTCACCTATTCCAGTTCCCTTACCCCTCGCGCAAAATCTGCAAATTTCCATATAATTCCTAGTCGTTTTATCGTATTCACAGTTGTCATTATCCCGTAGCCGTCACGGCTCGATTCATACCGTCAATGCAAGGTATTTAGCCGAAATGCCCTGATATTTCTGGCAGCTTTTGTTTTGGAACGGTATAAAGTTTTCTCAAATATTACCGATAAAGAATTATGAACAAGTGGGCATATGCGAAAAAACCACGTACATGAAAGGAGGCCGGGGCTGATGGAAATCCCGATCATCACGAAAACAACGGTCCAGCCACAACCGGTTCAGGAGGCGGCGCATGAAGCCGCAAAGACCACAAAACGCGACGATGGCAGCGCGGCGGCTGCCGCAAAGGGCAAGACCGACACGGCCGAGATATCCAGCGGGCATGCCGGCGCCTTCGGCGACAAGCGCCTTTCCGTCGCCAAGTCGGCGCTTCTATATGAAATCTCCAGCGACGCGCCCGAACGGCGGCTCGCCGACATCAGGGGCCAGGTGGCATCAGGCGCCTACCATGTCCCGGACAGCGCGCTTGTGGATGCGCTTTTAGACTGAGCTTGCAATGACTATAGTTAATGAAGTGAAGTGAAGTGAAGTAGAGTTAAATGGAAGGGAGTGCGAATGGACAGATTGACGGATGCGCCAAAAGGCGTTATTGACGAGTTCTACGACTATCTCTGCAGCGTCTTGGACGTGTACAAAGAAATGCGTTCTACGCTCAAGGGGGAAACGGCATACATAGATGCCGACGACATTGACTCGCTGAACGTGGCCCTGAACAGCCAGCACGCGATGATGCTCAAGACGAGGGGTTTCGGCGACAAGATCGATGCCTACCTCGCCAGGCTCGGCATACAGGCGGACAGCCTTTCCGCCACGGCCGAACAGCTTCCAGAGGGCGAGCGTTTCCGTTTCTACGCCCTTTTGGGGGAATTCGATCAGACCTTGCAGGACGTCATATTCTATAAGAGCACATGCTACCAGATGCTGCAAAACAAGCTGTACGCCATAGAGAAGCAGCTCGCGCAGCGCGGCATACAAGACAGCACTACATACGACGGCAAGGCGGGCGGGATCGCATCTCCGCCGCATGTCCCTGTTTTTGAGAAGAAGGCGTGACCATTCATTAATATTAATGTAGATTAGATCTGAAGGGAGATCAGATCTGAAGGGGGATTAGATTATGAGGCCAACTTTCCTTGCGTTCCAGACAGCACACCGCGCCATGGCAGCCAGCCAGCTGCTGCTCGACACTTCGGGCAACAACATCGCGAACGCGAACACGAAAGGCTACACACGGCAGCGCGTCGACCTGAACGCCATATCCAACGGCGGCTACGTCCAGAGGTTCAAGCCCCAGGACGTGACGGCGGGGGCTGGCGTCGAGGCGGTGCGCGTGAGCCAGGTGCGCGACCAGTTCCTCGACGCACGGTACAGGCTACAGAATTCGGAGGACGCAAAATACACGGCTATACTGTCGGGTTTCCACGATCTTGAGAACGTGCTTGACGACACCCTGTACGACGGCATAAAGACGGAGATCGCCAATTTCAAGAATGCCCTAGACCCCATGCTCGGCAACCCGGCCAGCAGCGACATGGCCATGGTCGTAAGGAACGCCGCGCAGAAGGTGACATCCATACTGAACACATATGCCCTGCATGTGGAAAACGTGCGCAACCAGGAGATTTTCGACCTGCAGAGCGTTTACATAAATACGGACTTCAATTCCATAGTGCGCAATATCGCCTCGCTGGACAAGCAGATCAATGAGGAGCTGGCCCACGGCAATACCCCGAACGAGCTTTACGACGAACGCAACCTGCTGTTCGACAGGCTCTCGGGCCTTGCCGACGTGAAGATAGAGATTTCGCCCAAGAAGCTGTCAGACACCATCTCCGTCGAGCGCGTCCAGATATTCCTTGTCGACAACAAGACCGGCAAGAATATAGACCTGATCGACGACGAGGCCTTCAATACGCTGGACGCCCACATGAACCCCGACGGGACATTGCGCGTCGAGATCAATTCGGCCTTCGGCAACACCGGCCTGAAGGATATCACCGACTACATGCAGGGCGGCACTATCGGCGGGAAGCTCAACATCATCAACGGCAAGGGGGCGGAATTCGGCTCCTATGTGAGCGGCGACAACCTCTTCCGGGGCACGCTCTACTATCAGGGGATGATCGACACCTTTGCCGCCAACTTCGCGCGCGTGTTCAACGAGGTCAACAGGTACAACCCGAACAACGTGCAGCCGACGCCGCCGGCGCCGGCGCTCCCGGTCAACGAGCAGCGCGACCTGTTCTCCACCAACGACGGCTCCACAATCGTCACGGCCAAGAACCTGCGCGTATCCGCCGAGTGGCTGGACGACCCGATGCATCTGACAGTGACGCAGCCGGGCGACCCGTCGGAGGGGGAGAACATCGCCAGGATGATCGTGGCCCTGACAAGCCCGCAGGCGGGCTTCTACAAGCAGGGCGATCCCGGCCAGGCCAGCATCTTCAGCGACGGGACATTCGAGGAATACCTCACGGGGCTGAGCGCCACGCTTGGGCTGGATGTTTCATTATATGATAATTACTCCAAAACGTCGAATTACGTGATGAACTCGCTTTTCACGGCGCGGCAGTCGGTTTCGGGCGTATCCCTTGAGGAAGAGGGCGTCTACCTTATGACCTACCAGAAATCGTACAATGCGGCCGTGAGGTACTTCACCGTGCTCGACGAAGCGGTGAACGCCATAATCAACAATATGGGGCTTGTCGGCAGGTAGCCGGGCAGGCCCCCTAGCCAATGGTATCAGGGGGTATGGGCATGCGTATCACTAATCAAATAATAACAGAAAAATATCTGAGGTCCCTTAACAACATCGCCACCGATCTCGACAAGCTCAACTCGCAGTTCATAACGGGGCGCAAGTTCATGAAGGTTTCCGAGAACACCCCGGCGGCCGTAAAGGGCTTCCAGATCCGCAGGGACATGAAGCGCGTGGAGGGCTACAAGGACAGCATCACACATGCTAAGGGGATGCTGAACAACGCCGAAAGCACGATCATGAACCTCCAGGAGATGGTGAAGGAGGCGAAGGTCAAGATCCTAGACGGCATGAACGGCTCGAAGAGCGTCGATGAGAGGAAGATCATCGCGAACGAGCTGAGGAATCTGCAGAATGAGATGCTGCAGCGCCTTAATGCCAATGCGTCGGGGCTGTACTACTTCGGCGGCAACTCCGTCGCCCAGGAGCCGTTTTCCGTCGCGAGCGACGGCAAGCTGCAATACCGCTACAAGGACGGCGCCGATTTCAAGTGGGTCAAGCTTGAGGATCTGCACAGCGAGCCGGATCCGAGCGTCGGGCCGGTGGATCCCATGCACGAGCTGTACAAGGATCTTATGGGCGCGGGGCTTTTCGTAGATCTCGGCATGGGCGTGCGCTCGGACAACTCGGCTTCCTCGCCGTCGGCCGCGCCTTATATAGACAGGAATTCCGTATTTACATACACGCTGCCGGGCGTGTCGCTCACAGGCGTCGGGACTTCGGAGCTGAGCGACGGCTCCGTCGTGTCGAACAACCTTTACGACCTCCTGGGGTCCATCGTCGCGAACTTCAATGACGGCTTCGACGACGGGAAAGGCGGCACCGGCCTCAAGTATACATACGACAGGGCCAACGAGATGTTCGGCATACTGGAGAAAAAGGAGATCACCGTACAGTACGCGATAACCGAGGCCGGCACAAAGATGCACTATCTTGAGTTCATCAGCAAGGCCATGGATTCGCGCGAGTTTGACAATGTGGAGCGCCAGAACGAAACGGAAGGCGCGCCGCGCGAAAAAACTATCATATATTTCGAGGCGCAGAAGCTGTCCTACCAGGCGGCGCTGCAGATGGGGACACAGGTAATACCGATGTCCATATTCGACTACATGAGGTAATGCCGCGAGGCGCGGCCGGCACAGCCGGCGGCGCGGGCGCGACAGGGCGCCGGGTCCGGCCAGGCTCCCGGCAAAGTGGAAAATAGCATCTATCAGAACAGGCAGCGAAAGAGATTCGTTATCACACAGGAAGGAGGCAAGCGAACAAATGAAACCGCTTATTTCAATCGAAACTGTCCCAATTTCAATAGAATACAACGTTACGCGGGCCCCGGCCAAGCCTGCCGTCCAAAATTCGGGCTCTGGCAATAGCCAGTCGGCAAAGCTACGGGTCTCAAGGGACAACAACCAGCTGACGATCAGAAGCAACCCGATACAGATCCAGATGCGGGATACGTTTGAACAGACCAATCTGCGGTATATAGGCTATACAGCAACCGCAGAGTATTCCAGGAACGGCACACTCAGCATGGACGTGCAGATACAGGGCGGGGATCCTTCAGCACAGGGCGGCGCGGCCAAGGCGCCCAGGACGGACTACCGTTTCCATACTGCGGGCGGCGGCATCGACCGCATGGTCGACGCAGTGCCCCGTGCGGCGGCGCCTGCGCCACCGCTGGCCGGCATGCGGATCAATTTCGACATGACACGGCTTTCGGACGGGCAGGACATCGGCATCGACAATGTCGAGGCCAGTTTCATCCCGCCGGATCTTGAGATCAGCATAGTCGAATACCCAAAGGTAATCGTCAAGTACGTGGGCGGCCCGATATATTTCCCAAGGAGCGCCGACCCGAACTACGAGCCGCCGGCAGACATGCACACCGGCAGCAACTTCGAAACCAAGGTATAGCCGCGCCGGCGGCGGCCTCTTGGCGGCACGGCGGCAAAGAGGAGGTTTTATGAAGATCGACACAAGGGATTTCGGCGTTATCGATTTCGACGAAAACGCCGTATATTCTTTTCCCGACGGGATCTACGGATTTGAGGGCGTCAATTCCTTCGTGATGTTCATGCACGAGGATGACGGGCTGTCTTTTGTCTATATGCAGGCAGCCGAGTCGCAGACGCCCTGTTTTCTTGTCTTTTCGCCATGGGAGCTGTTTCCGGGCTACGCCCCGCAGGTCGAAGAGGGCGACTTGGCCGTTTTGGATGTCGAGTCGTGGGAGGATCTGATATTCCTCGTCATAGCGACGGTCCACCCTGAAGACGCGAAACAGCTGTCCATCAACGCCAAAAGCCCCGTGGCCCTAAACCCTAAGTCCATGATCGGGCGCCAGGTCATCCTGATGAACGACGATTACCCTGTCAAGTACTACCCCTTTGACAGCGGCAGGAAGGGAGGCTGATCTTCATGTTGGTTATCAGCAGAAAGGCCGGCGAAAAACTGAATGTCGGCGGCTCCATACAGTTCACGGTCTTGTCCGTGAACGGCGACAAGGTGTCCATAGGCATAGAGGCGCCGCGTGACATACCCGTCCTGCGCGGGGAGCTGGCCGACACCATCGAAAGCAACATCAGGTCGTCTGAGCAGCCGATCAAGGCCGAAGCCATACACGGGATCGCCGAGCTTCTCAAGACCGGCGCGGCCGGCGGCGAGGCGGGCGCAGGCACGGCCGGCGAAAAAGCCAGGCACGGCGCCAGCCCCTTCGGCATGGGCCAGGCCGGCGGCAGGCCCGACAAAGGCAAAAACGCCTGATACTGATACAGATTTCCCTATTGATACATCCATAATATATAATAATGCCACGCCTGGCTTCGCCCAGGGGGCTTTTGCCTGCCCGGATACTTGGTTTCGTCCAGGGGCTTTTGCATGCCCGCACGCCTGGTTTTATCAGGAGGGCTTTGCTTGCCTGCATGCCTGGTTTCGTCCAGGGGCTTTTGCTTGCCCGCACGCCTGGTTTTATCAGGAGGGCTTTGCTTGCCTGCATGCCTGGTTTCGTCCAGGGGCTTTTGCATGCCCTCTGTCTTGGGTGTGGGCGCTGCATTTCTGAGTTTCCTCTTTTGGGGTATTTGTGCACTAATTCATGCATATTGAAATATTTTTCAATTTTTGATCTATATTTATCTAAAGATGCTTTATCCATAGTCGATATTATTTTCGAGGCAAGGCTTCACAGTACCGCCGCCCGCACGCGGCTCCCCGCAGCAGGCGGCAACACATCAGGAACCGGGACGGATCCCGGCGCTAAAGGGCATATGGCCTTCGGCCGGGGCATGGTATGCCCATTACATTCAGGAGGAATGACATGATTATTAACCACAACATACCAGCATTGAACACCTACCGCTCGCTGTCCAGCAACAGCCTGAACACGAACAAATCCCTGTCCAAGCTCTCCTCTGGCCTCCGTATCAACAATGCAGGCGACGACGCGGCCGGGCTGGCCATCTCCGAGAAGATGAGGAGCCAGATCAGGGGCCTCGACCAGGCCAGCAGGAACGCCTACGACGGCAAGTCCCTCCTGCAGACGGCCGAGGGCGCGCTGAACGAGACCCACAGCATACTCCAGAGGATGAAGGAGCTTGCGGTCCAGTCGGCGAACGATACCAACACCCAGTTCGACAGGACGGAGATCCAGAAGGAGATCGAACAGCTGAAGACTGAAATCGACAGGATCTCCAGGGACACAGAGTTCAACACCATGAAGCTGCTTGACGGCACCATGGGCGCCACGGCCTCCTCCAGCTCCACAACGGCGGGCAACTTTAAGGGCATATCCTTCGATGTTGTCGGCATAGGGGTCAAGGCCGGCCAGTATACCCTCTCCGCAGCCCAAGTTACAGATAAAGCTGACGGCTTCTCCATGACCGGCGGCATCAGCGGCGTAACCAATACCAACATCACAATCGGCGCATCGAAGGTCAGCGCCGGCGGCGACGGGCTCGGCGCCAAGTATGGGGACTACAAGCTAGAGGCCACGAAGAACCTGGGCGGCAGCTACACCTTCACCCTGCGCGGCCCAGACGGCAACTATGAGGTCCTGGACAACCGCACGCCGGGTTCGCTCGCATTTGACAAACTCGGCATAACGCTCGATCTCGGCGGCAAAGTCGCCGACAGCGGCACGCTGAACTTCACCATCAAGGGCGATGTCAAGCTCACGCTCAAGGGCGTTTCCACCGATCCCAACACCAAGGGCATAGAGATCAAGCTTACAGCGACCGGCTACAATGGCGGCAACCTGAACATAGGCGGCCTGCAGTTCGAGTTCAGGGCGGGCTTCGCTTCGGCGGCCACCCCCACGACAAGCGTCACTGTCTTCGACGACTCCATCAAGCTGCACATCGGGGCCAACGCGGACCAGAACATGAACATCTCCGTGCTTGACTCCTCTTCGAGGGCGCTGGGCGTCAA
>JAIRSA010000241.1 GCA_031255695.1 Eubacteriales Family XIII. Incertae Sedis bacterium
TACTCTGCGGCGGAAGACGTGTCCGTCGATCCGAAGCGTTCGCAGACCGCAGTGTTCGACGTGGATCTGAGCGAATTCGAAGGCTGCACGATCAAGACCTTCGCTTGGGATCCGGCCACTTACATCCCGCTCTCAGGCTGCGACTTCACGGAGATCGAGATGCACGACGAGTACGAGTTCAGCATACCTTCAGCGGCTGCGACAAAGTAATACGGTGCACCGATTTAAGGTTTAAGCGACTTACTGGGGACGCGGCGATCCTGCGATGGATCGCCGCTCCCTTTCTTTTGCGGCAAGCCTTGCGCGGCTATGCCGGAGGGCGTTTCATTCAAACCATGCGCAAGCCATGCAGCAAGGCATGCCCCAGACCCAAATGGGGGCGCTGTCGATCCAAAAAATGGAAATAGCAAAAATATCTGTGCAAACGCTCTGATAGGCTTGCAATCATGCGCGTCATGTGTTATAGTAAAGTTTGTTGAAAAAATGACTAGCAGTTGGGCATGCCTGCGGCTACGCGGGGCGCCGGCCGGCACAATGCCGTACCGGCCGCCGTTTTGGACCCCGCTGCCCGATGTCGCTGTTGATAGATCGCGGAAAAGGAGGTGGGCGAAATGTCGAGGAAGTGTTCAGTTTGCGGAAAAGGCCAAGTATCCGGAAATAATGTTTCCCATTCCAACAGACACACCCGGAGAAAGTGGAATGCGAATATCCAGACCGTAAGGGTCGAAGAAAACGGCACTGTCAAACGCCTGAACGTATGTACAAGGTGCATAAGATCAGGAAAAGTAAACCGCGCGGTCTGATTGGCGCTGCGCTGCGGGGCGAGGGTCCCGCCAGGGAACCTTATGGTTCCCTTTTTGATTTATATAGGGATTTATATAGAGTAGATATGTTTTACGAAAAATCCACACCCAACGGTGTCATCACATTAGACAAGGGGCTTGTCGGAAGCATCATAAAACGCGAGGTTTCGCGCCTTGACGGCAAGGTGCTGCTTTCCGGGCCCAAATCCAAATTTTACAAGAACGCCGCCATGGACAAGCTGGGCGACGATGCGGCTTTTTTTGACATTGGCGCGGCGGCCGATGGGCCGTCCCTGCGCATATACATCGTCATCAAGCTGGGCGCAAGCATAAGCGGCATATCCGAGCAGCTGATAGAAGCCGTGCGCGGCAGCATATTCGAAATTACCGGCATCAATGCGAGCGTCAGCATCATCGTCAAGGGGGTGCTGTCGAAGAACCTCTCCAAACGCGAAATCGAGGTGAACGGCAGATGAACCCACTGCACGCCCCTGTCTCATGCATAAAGGGCATCGGGCCCGCCAAGCAGAAAGCGCTTGAGAAACTGGGCATACGGACGCTTGAGGATCTCGCCTGCTATTTCCCCCGCGACTACGAGGACCGCCGCAACAAACTGCCCATATCCGAGCTGCGGCCGGGGATCTCCGCTGTGGTCAAGGCTGTGCCCGTGTCTGCCGAAAAGCTCCATGGCACGCGCAGCGGCAAAAGCCAGTTCAGGCTGACCGTAGAGGACGCCACCGGAAGCCTGAAGATACTGTTTTTCAACGCGCCCTACCTGGCAAAGACATTCAGCGAGGGCGGCGAATTCTTTTTCTACGGCAAGATCGCCGGCGGCTTCCGCGAAATTGTGATGCTGCACCCAGATTTCAGCAAGGCGGGCGACGAAGAGGCGAGGGATATACTGCCTGTCTACCCGCTGGCGGCCGGCCTTGGCCAAAAGGACATGCGCAGATGGGTGGAATCCATCCTGCCCATGATAGCCGAGGCCGAGGAATGCCTGCCGCCCATGTCCATCGAGCGCAACAGGCTATGCGGCGCGGGCTATGCGCTTGAAAACATCCATTTCCCGGCCACTAGGCAGAAGTTCAAAGAGGCGCGCTACCGCCTGGTCTTCGAGGAGCTTCTCCTGCTTTACACTGGCCTGCGGTCAATCCGCTCAGTGCGCGCCAGCGAAAAAGGGATCGCGTTCAGCCGCGATGTGGATATGGGCGCGTTCACAAATACGCTCCCATTCAAGCTTACGGCGGCGCAGGACAGGGTTCTGAGCGAGGTATGCAGCGGCATGGAGTCGCCTGTGCCCATGAACCGGCTGATCCAGGGCGACGTCGGCTCCGGCAAGACCGCGGTCGCGGCCGCCGCCATATACAAGGCGGTGATGAGCGGTTTCCAGGCCGCCATGATGGCGCCGACAGAGACATTGGCGAAGCAGCATTATGCCGATTTCCTCGAAATGTTCGGCAGGCTGGGCATAAAGGTGGGCTTCCTGTCGGGCAGCCTAAAGCCTGCGGAACGGGCTTCGGCCCTAAGCGCTCTGGCCAGCGGCGAAACGGGGGTCCTCATAGGTACGCATGCGGTCATACAGCCGGACGTGGCATTTTCGCGCCTAGGGCTTGTCGTCACCGACGAGCAGCACCGCTTCGGCGTCGGGCAGCGCGTCAAGCTCTCCCAAAAGGGCGAGAGCCCCGACATCCTCGTCATGACGGCCACGCCCATACCTAGGACGCTGGGCTTCATCATATACGGCGACCTCGACATATCGGCCATTGACGAGCGCCCCCCCGGCAGGATCCCTGTAATAACAAAGGCCGTGCGCTCCAGCATGCGCCAAACAGCCTACGAATATGTGCGGAAAGAGGCGCGGCTAGGGAACCAGATATACATCGTCGCGCCGTCCATAGAGGAAAACGAGGGTTCGGACCTCAGATCGGCGGCCGGCATATATGAGGAGCTGAGCGGCTGGTTCCGCGAATTCAGCGTCGCCATGATACACGGGCGCATGAAGCAGGCGGAGAAGGACCGGATCATGGACGGCTTCGCTTCAGGGCAGATCCGCATCCTGGTCTCTACGGTGCTGATAGAGGTCGGCATCAACGTCCCTTCGGCGACGGTCATGCTGATCGAGAACGCCGAGCGCTTCGGGCTGGCGCAGCTCCACCAGCTCCGGGGGCGGGTCGGGCGCGGCAGCCGCCAGTCATGCTGCATCTTAGTATACGAGAACGCCTCGGATGATGTGCGCGAGAGGATAGGCATAATGCTTTCGACCGACGACGGGTTCAAGATCGCCGAGAAGGATCTTGAGCTACGCGGCCCGGGCGAATTCTTCGGAATGAAACAGCATGGCATACCGGGGCTCAGGATCGCCAGCCTGTTGAAACACCTCAAGATCCTGGAGGCGGTAAAGGCGGAGGCCGCAATCCTGCTTGAAGAAGACCCCAGCCTGATTAAGCCTGAGAACCACAGCTTCGCCGCGAAAATAGATGGCATGTTCGGCAGCGTCGAGATCGGCATTTGACAGGGTCCGGCGCTACGTGCAGGCGGGCGGCGTTTGGAGCCGGCGTGCTGCAGCGGCGAGCGTGGGCGGCTAGATCGGCATTTGACGGAATCCGGACGAATCCGTCAAATATTATTCCGGATTTGGCCGTTGTGCAATTTAGGCACTATCTGTTATAATTGTTTATGAAGCTGATCGGGTATGCCAATGCAGGAGGGCGCGGCCATTGCGGGTAATAGCTGGGGCATGCAAGGGGCGGAGGCTTTTCTCGCCCGACAACCGGAATATACGGCCTACTTCGGATAAGGTCAAGGAGGCCATATTCAGCATGGCTGGCGGGCTCGTGCCTGGCGCCGTGGTGCTGGATCTCTTCGCCGGCACGGGCAGCCTGGGGCTTGAGGCCCTGAGCAGGGGCGCCGAGCACTGCATTTTCTGCGATTATTCGGCGGAAAGCCTGGCCATCGCCCGGAAGAACATCGCCTACTGCCATATGGAAGGGCGCTCCACGCTCATGATGGGCAGCTTCGAGAAAACATTGCCGAGGCTTCAAGGCAAGGCAAAGGTGGACGTGGTGCTCCTGGATCCGCCTTACCGTAATGAATTTTATGTCAAGTGCATCCTGCTCCTGGAGGAGCTTGGCATATTGGCGGACGGGGGTGCCGTAATAGCGGAACATGACGCGAAAATGCCGCTGCCATGTGTTATTGGCGGCTTTGCCAAGACCAAAGAGAAAAAATACGGCGGGATAGGCGTGACATTCTTCGAAAAAAACCCGCCCGAAGGGGGCGTTTCATGATATGCTGACAGGAAAGAAGCTGCTTTACGCAGGCTCGTTTGACCCGCTTACCAACGGGCACATGGATATAATCGAAAGGGGCTGCGCCCTCTGCGGCACCCTTGTCATAGGCGTGGCAAAGAACCATTCCAAAAGGGAGAAGTACCCTTTTGATGCCAGATCCGAGATGATAACGCTCGCCACCGGCCATCTGGCCAATGTCGAAATCGACAGTTTCGACGGGCTGCTCGCGGACTATGTGAATAGCCGCGGCATAAGCGCGGTGCTGCGTGGGCTCAGGGCATGCGCGGACTTCGAATACGAGATGCAGATGGCCCAGATGAACGCGAGGCTCTATGGCGGCGCCGAAACCATTTTCCTTATGGCGGCCCCTAGCTACTCTTTTGTCAGTTCCAGCATGGTCCACGAGGTTTTCAGCTTGGGCGGGGATGTGTCGGGGCTTGTGCCGGATAAGGTCCTAGAATATATGAAAAGTTTTGAAGCACGGAATATTAAGGAGACGATAAGATGAAAGTATTGGAATTGCTCGACGAAATCGATGAAGTGATCGAAACGGCCTCCGGCGTGCCGCTCACCGGGAAGCTGCTGATTGATGGGGACGAGATCAAGGAGATCGTGAAGGACATCCGGCTCGCCCTCCCAGACGAGATCCAGCAGGCCCAATGGATAAAAGAGGAACGGCAGCGCATCCTAGAGGACGCCAAGAAGGAGCACGAGATCGTGATCCAGGACGCGAAAAACATGGCCGAGTCCATGGTGGAGGAGCACGAGATAACGTCCCGGGCCAAGGCCCGCGCCAGCGAGCTCACCAAGCAGACGGAGTCGAACGTGAGGCAGCTCAGGCTGGACACCTATGACTACATAGACAAGATACTCTTCGAACTGCAGGAGAAAATGGATCAGATGAACGCCGTGTATTTTGGCGACATGTTCACAAGCGTGCAGAAGACATTCGAGAGCATCGGGCAGACAATACAGAACAACCGGATGGAGATCAAGGATCTGGCGTACAAAACCCATATGGAAGAAGATGCCCACTGACATCCCGGCGGGCAGGGCAGCGGGCGCAGACACAGCCGCAGGGCGCGGCCGGCCACATCGGCAGGGCATGCACCCTTCCGCCGGCATCCCGGCGGGCAAGGTGGCGGGCATAGTAGCTGAGTATAACCCCTTCCATAACGGGCATCTGCTGCACCTGGAAAAAACCAGGGAGCTGACCGGCGCCCAAGCCTGCGTCGCCGTCATGAGCGGCGATTTCGTCCAGAGGGGCGAGCCCGCAGTCTTCGACAAGTGGAAAAGGGCCGAGGCCGCAGTCAGGAGCGGGGTGGATCTCGTCATCGAGCTGCCCTTCCTGTACGCGTGCAACAGCGCCGAGTTTTTCGCCAAGGGCGCGATCCGCCTCCTTTCGTCCATGGGCCTGGTGACCCACCTCTCTTTCGGGAGCGAGGCCGGTGAACTGGCGCCGCTGATGGAAACCGCCTCAATACTCGCAGAGGAGCCGGACAGCTTCCGCGAGGGCCTGCGCGCCGCGCTGAAATCCGGCCTGTCCTACCCGGCGGCAAGGAGCGCAGCCATAGAAGGTATAGCCGGCAGAAGGGCGTCCAGGCTTTTGAGCGGGCCCAACAACATACTAGCCGTCGAATACATCAAACAGATCATACGCCTCGGCGCCCATATGGCCCCGGTGACCTTCGGAAGGATCGGCGCCGGGTATTTTGGCGTAGGCACAACGCCCGGCAGCGGCGCCGCCGCAAAGGCAGGGGGCCCCGGCAGCGACGGCACCGCAGGGGCAGTGGGCCCCGGCGCCACAGCGCCCGGCAGCAGCGCCGGCACCGCAGGGGCAGTGGGTCCCGGCGCCACAGCGCCCGGCGGCCGAGCGGGGATCGGTATCGCCGGTGCCGGCGCGCTGCGTGGGATCATGCGCGAGGGAGGGGTGCAGGCCGCAGCAGGCTATGTCCCTGACGAATGCCGCAGGATATACGAAGCGGCGCGGGAAGGCCCCATGGATATGGACAGCCTCTTCAAGATGATTGCCTATGCTGCCCGCATACGCAGCGCCGGCGAGCTGTCAACGATCCTGTCGGCATCTGAGGGCCTAGAGAACAGGCTCAAGAAAGCCCTCGACAATTCAAACGGGATCGAAGGCCTCATATCCCAGGCGAAATCCAAGCGCTACACAGAAACCCGCATAAAGCGCTTCCTCATTCATGTCCTCTTCGGCGTGGCCGCCGGCGAGTTCGAGGCGCTGGACACCGAAGGGCCAGGCTATCTCAGGGTCCTCGCCATGAATTCCGTCGGCAGGGGGCTACTGCGGGATATAGCGAAAAGGGCAGGGGCGGCATCAGGGGCAGCGACGGAAGCCATGGCAGGGGCGGCATCAGGGGCAACGACGGAAGCCGTGGCAGGGGCGGCGGCCGCGACAAAGGCAAGGGCGGAGACGGAAGCCGGGGCATCAACATCGGCGGCAACGACTAAGGCAGGGGCAGCGCCAGCGGCGCCGGCCATCATCACCAACCTCAGCAGGCAGTTCCCCGCATCCCCGATATCCGCACGCTTCCTTGAGTTCGACATACTCTCGGCGGACATATACAGCCTCGCCGCCGGTACAGGATTCCGCGACGGTTCGGATTACAGGGCGAAACCATTCATCCTGCCCCCCGCGTAATACATCCTTCCACGCAATGCCGCCCGCCTGCTAAAACCATAGTCCTGCTAAAACCACAGTATTGAGGCCTAACCGAAACTTAATTGCAGCCCGGAATTCGCCAGTCAGCAGTACGCGGCCGCCGTTCCGCCCACATAGTGTGGGCCCTAATGAAATCTACGGGCAAATTTTGTAATATATCTCTCAATTATAGAATAAAAATGCTTGCAGGGCACACAGGCCAAGCCGTATAATGTAATTATAAATGTGCCATATAGTGTACGCCGAAAGGGAAAGGGAATATAAGAATATGAAAGTATTAGTAGTCAATTGCGGCAGCTCGTCGCTCAAGTACCAGGTCTTGAACATGAAGAACGAGTCGCTCCTTGCGAAAGGGCTCATAGAGCGCATCGGGATCGACGGCTCCATAACCCATGAGAAGATTGGCTTGGATGAGAAATTTGTCGTGAAGAAGCCTTTGAAAGACCACAAAGAAGCGATCATGCTTATGCTGGAGGCCCTGCAGGACAAGCAGCATGGGGTCATCTCATCCATGGATGAATTGGGCGCCATAGGGCACAGGGTCGTCCACGCAGGCGAGAAGTACGCCATGTCCGTGATGATAAGCGACGATGTCCTGAATGTGCTTGAGGACTGCATTGAGCTGGCGCCGCTCCACAACCCGCCTAACATCATGGGCATACGGGCCTGCCGCGAGCTCCTGCCCAATACGCCGATGATCGCGGTCTTCGATACCGCCTTCCACCAGACCATGCCGGCCGAATCCTACACCTACGCGCTGCCCTACGAATATTATGAGAGATACAAGATCAGGCGCTACGGCTTCCACGGCACGAGCCACAAATACGTCGCGGAAAGGGCCGCCGACATGCTGGGCGTCAACCTGATGGATCTGAAGATAATAACCTGCCACCTGGGCAACGGCGCGAGCGTCACGGCAATCAAACGCGGCAAGTGCATTGACACGTCCATGGGCTTCACCCCGCTCGAAGGCCTCGTGATGGGTACGCGCTCCGGCGACCTAGACCCGTCCATTGTCTCATATATCCGCGACAAGGAGGGCATACACCTGCATGATGTCATAGACGTGCTGAACAAAAAATCCGGCGTCCTGGGGATATCGGGGATAAGCAGCGACTTCCGCGATCTTGAAGACGCAGTGGAGGAGGGCAATGAAAGGGCCGCGCTCGCCATAAAGGTCTTCGCCCATAAGGTGCGTTTCTACATCGGGGCCTATATCGCCGAAATGAACGGCGTGGACGCCATCGTGTTCACTGCGGGCCTCGGCGAAAACAGTGCGCAGATGCGCGGCGTAATCTGCACCGAGCTCGGAAACCTCGGCATAAAGCTGGACCTCGTGAAAAACAATGTCAGGGGCAAGGAGAGGATCATCAGCCGCGACGATTCCAAAGTGGCGATATTGCTCATACCGACGAACGAAGAGCTCATGATCGCACGGGACACCTACCGCATTGCAAAGAAATATAAGGACACTATCTAAAATAAGTTGACAAACCCCACTAGTTGAATGTATACTTAAATGGTTATGCGATTATCGTCCATAATGTTCCCCGGTTAAAACGTGGCCAAGATTTGCGCGATGGTTTTAGCCGGAGGGCAGTATAGTATAATTCAATCTAATAGAAAGGGGGCGTGGCCAAAATGGCAGTACCTAAAAGAAGAACTTCGAAGGCAAAGCGTGATTCGCGCCGTGCGCCTAATATGAAAATGAGAGCGCCCGGG
>JAIRSA010000048.1 GCA_031255695.1 Eubacteriales Family XIII. Incertae Sedis bacterium
GGTGCCGGCCGTGGATATTACCGCCATGGCGATCCAGGCCCTGGCCCCCCATTATGAGCAGCCGGCAGTCAAAGCGGCGGTGGATAGCGCGCTTGGATGGCTTGCGGCGCAGGACGTCATCGGCGCCGGGGCCAACGCCCAGGTGATCGTCGCCCTGTCCGCCCTCGGCGAAGACGCGGCAAGCTACAACGGCAAGGACTATGTCGCCGCCCTGCTGAGCTACTATAACCCGGAGAGCGGCGGCTTCGTCTACAACAGCGCGGCGCCCAACATCATGGCGACAGAGCAGGCCGCCTACGCCCTCGTGGCCTATGACAGATACAAGACATCGGGCGCGAACAGCCTGTACGACATGGGTGACGCGGCGAAACTGGTCTCGGATGATGTGGCCCCCGCGAAGACCGACAAATCCGCCCTGGCCGCAAAGATAGCCGAGGCGGAGGGGTACAGCCAGGGTTCCTACACGGCGGCGAGCTGGGGCATCCTGAGCGCGGCTCTGGCCAATGCACGGACGGTCTATAATAATGATAATGCTGCCCAAGGCGAAATCGACGCCGCAGTGCACGGGCTGGCTGCGGCGATAGGCACGCTGACGCCATTGGGCTCCGGCGGGTCCGAACCCAAATATGTGCAGATAAGCGTAACGGATCCCAATGCGGGCGCCGGGCAAAAGAAAGAATATCATCCGTTGACGCGCTACGAGATGAACAATAACGAGACCGCCTACACCCTGCTGCTGCGGACGGGGCTAAACGTGAAGATATCCACGCAGTCCGGATATGAGGGCGTATACGTCGTTTCCATCGACGGCTGGGGGGAATTGAGCGACGGCCCCAGTTCGGGCTGGATGTACAGCGTAAACGGCGAGTTCACTGAGGTTTCATCGTCGCTGAACAAATTAAAAGAGGGCGACGTGGTGAGATGGGTCTACACCCGCAACCTTGGCAATGACGTGGGCGGCGGAAGCTCCACGGGCACCGGCAGCGCCCCGTCGGGCGGCACGAGCAAGGTGATCAGCGCCACGCCTGCCATAAACGGGGGCACGGCCACATCCACAGTCAGCGACACGCAGGTCGCGGACGCGATCAAGGCGGTGCTGGCTGACCTGGAAGGCAGAGGCGCCGATGCTGCCGGCGAGGTGAAGATAAGCCTCGATACCAAGGATGCCGTGAAGGCTGTGGCTGGATTTACGGGCAAAGCCCTGAAAAGCGTGGCCAAAGAAGGCAAGGTGGCATTGACCGTCGAAACCGGCGTGGGCGCCCTGACCTTTGACAGCGCGGCCCTGTCCGCCATAAGTTCCGCCCTCAGTGACGGCGCTAAGGCGGAGATCAGCATAAGCAGAATGGGGGGGCCCGCAGGGGGGTCCAACAGCAGCCTCGCCAGCACACTCACCGAGGGACAACGGGCGATCGTGGGCGACAACCCGGTGTTCGAGCTCTCTGTCATGATCGACGGCGGCCTCGTGACCGATTTCGGCAACGGCACAGTGAGGGCAGTGCTGCCCTACACGCCGAAAGCGGGCGAGGACACGGGCAGGCTCACCATCTACCATATGGCCGACGATGGCGCGGTCACGGAGATGAAGGGCGCGAAATACGATGAGGGGCTGGGAGGCGTCGTGTTCACTACGGGCCACTTCTCCCTGTTCTTTATAGCCGCCGCAGATGCGGGCCTAGAAAACCTGTTCAATGACGTGGCGGCTGCCGACTGGTTCTACAGCGCCGTCAAATACGCCTACGAAAACGGCCTGATGAACGGCACGGCGGCGGGCACCTTCTCGCCGCACGCGAAGCTCTCACGCGCGATGATCGTCCGGATTCTGCATAATATTGAAGGAACGGAAGGGACACCGGCTGGGGCGGGCGGCGCGCCCGCTGAGGGATCGCAGGCTGCGGTCGCCGAAGGCGCGGATGCGGCGGCCGGCACGGCTGACACGGTCGCAGAGGGATCGCCGGCTGCGGTCGCCGAGGGCTCGGCTGGGGCGGGCGGCGCGGCATTTGGCGACGTGCCGGCAGGCCTGTGGTACTCCGACGCCGTCGCGTGGGCGGCCGCGAATGGGATTGTGACGGGCTACGGCAACGGCGCATTCGGCCCGAACGATGACATTTCACGCGAGCAGCTTGCGACGATCCTGTACAATTACGCAAACTGGAAAAAAATGGATACATCCAAAGCCGCAGAACTTTCGGGCTATGCGGACGCAGACGGCATCTCAGGCTGGGCGCTAAACGCCATGAAGTGGGCGAATGCGCAGGGCCTGATCACAGGCCGGACGCCCACCGAGCTTGCACCGGCAGGGACAGCGACAAGGGCAGAAGCTGCCGCGATATTCCAGCGCTTCATGGAAGGCGCCAAAAAATAGCAGGCGGGGAACCGCCACGATTTTAGGCGGAGGACAGTATTAGCGGAAAACAGCACGAGGCGGGATTTTGCCTGCCACGCAAGGCGGGGGCGACGCCACACGCGGCAACTTCTCCACGCTGAGCCAGGCTTGTCCGCCACGCAGGCGGGGGCGATGCAGAAATCGCCCCCGCCTGCGTATATGCGGGCATATGCAGCCACTAACCCGCGCGTGCGCTGCGCGTACCGGCAGGGTCCAAAGGAGGGGAGAACGGCATACCACTAACCCGCGCGTATGCTGCGCGTACCGTCTCAGCCATCGTAAAGGTGACCGCCTTCGACACTAACCCGCGCGTATGCTGCGCGTACATGCTCGGCTGCATGCGTGCTTTGCCCCGAAACAGCATATTTATGTTGACGCTTTGGGGATAAAATGGTAAAATCTAATTCGCAAGGGGTGCCCGCATATCCACAAGCAGCATTGATAATCGAATCAAAACGGGGTGTGGGTGGTATTTGCCCCGCTGTGGCTTGATATGGCCAGCATATATCAATAAGGAGAACAATATGGAACAACAGAAACGCGCCGCCGCCATACACGATATTTCTTGTTTTGGCAGGTGTTCGCTGACCGTGGCGCTGCCCGTGCTTTCGGCAGCCGGAATAGAAGCGTCCGTGATACCTACGGCTGTGCTGTCCACGCACACGGGGGGATTCAGCGGGTTTACCTACCGCGATCTGACCGACGACATACTCCCCATAGTCAAGCACTGGGATTCGCTCAAGCTGGATTTCGATGCGATATATACAGGATTTTTGGGTTCGTTCGAGCAGATAGAGATCGTGATGGAAGCCATCCGCATACTGAAGGGCGAGGGCACGCTGGTGGCCGTCGATCCGGTGATGGCCGACAACGGCGAGCTGTACAGCCTCTTCCCGAAGGAATTCCCGGCAGGCATGCGCAAGCTCTGCGCGGCCGCCGACATTATAGTGCCCAACATGACCGAAGCGGCGCTCCTGCTCGGCGAGGACTACCATGAGCCGCCGTATAGCCGCGACGAAATCGCCAGCCTGCTGCGGGCGCTTTGCAGCATTGGTCCCAAGATGGCTGTGCTGACAGGCGTCAGCTACAACGAGGGAAGGTTGGGCGCGGCGTCCTACGACTCCGTTTCAGGCCAGTTCGGCTATAGCGATGCGCCACTGGTGGACGGCATGTACCATGGCACCGGGGACGTCTTCGCAAGCGCACTCGTCGCCGCCATGCTGCACGGGCGCAGCCTGGAGGGCGCCATCGAGTCGGCTGTCGGCTTCACGGTGAAGAGCATAGAGAGATCCAGCGCCGCAGGCAGCGACAGGCGCTACGGCGTAAATTTCGAGGCAGGGCTAGGGGAATTCGCAGCCAGCCTCAAATAAATAGGCGGCGCGGCAAGCCGGACGGGTGCGTCAGTGCGCCATTGCGCCGGCCGGGTGTGTCAAGGCAGCTTGGGAAAGCCGGGCTTTCGGTCGCGGCGCGTCAGTGTGAGCAATAGCGTCAGTGTGTCAGCGCACGTTAGTGGCTGATGCGCTGGCGCTTTTTTTTCGCCGGGCTGCTGGCCGGGTGGGCTCGCTGGCGCTTTTTTGCTGTCGGACCGCTGAACGGCCGGCTGGGGTGCAGCTGATGCGCTGGCGCTTTTTTTGCCGGACCGCTGACCGAGCGGGCCGCCGGACTGCTGGCCGGCCGGGGCGGGCGCGCTGGCGCGCCTAATGCCGCCAGCGGCAGAATATCCGCTCCACTGCGCCGATGGCTGCGTAGAACAACAGCCCCAGCAGGGCCATGCCTATTATGCCGGCGTACATCGCCGCGTATTCACGCGTCTCCATACCCTCAAGTATAAAGTAGCCCAGCCCGTCGAATGAGGCGAAGGTTTCGGCGAAGAACAACACGGCGATGGCCGTCCCTGTTGTCACGCGCAGGCTCGTGAGGATCTGGGGGAAGCAGTATGGCAGCACCAGGTGGCGGAGGATCTGGAGGCGCCCCGCATGCAGGGAGCGCATGGAAAGCATGCTGGCGGGCGGGATCGAGGCTGCCGCGTCGCGCGTCACTACGGCGATCTGGAAAAAGATCACGACGGACACCAGCAGTATCTTGGGCGTATTGCCGAGGCCCAGCAGCACTATGAACACGGGGAGGAAGACGACCTTCGGGATGGGGTAGAGCATGGCGATGACGGGGCGGCAGGCCTGGGCCGCAGCCGAGCCGGAACTCAGGAAGATGCCTGTGGGGACGGCCGCCACAAGGGCGATGGCCGTGCCGGCCAGGACACGGGCCGCGCTGAGCGCGAAATGCATGGCCATGCCGCCGGACAGGCTGAGGCGGAAGAAGGCCTCGAACGATGCGGCGGGCGTGGGCAGGAAGGGCTTATTGAGCGCAAGGCTGCCAAGATGCCACAGCAGCAGCAATACGGCGGCGCCGGCGAGGGCGCTCACAAATGCGGGCAGCCGGGTCTTATTCATGTGAACCTCCCAGCATTGAGCGCAGATTGCGGCAGCAGGCCGCGTATTCGGCCGAGCTGCGGTAGGATGCGCCACCGGCGCCGGGGTTCTGCACGACCTGGTCTATGCAGCCCGCGCCTTTCCCGCGCCAGACGATGATCTTCTCGCCGAGGAAGGCGGCTTCTTCGATGCTGTGCGTCACGATCAGGGAGGCCAGGCCATCGGCATGGAGGGCGTGGACTGTCTCTTGGAGGTTTTCACGTGTCAGGGCGTCTAGGGCGGAAAAGGGTTCATCCATTAAGAGGAGTTTTGGCGAGCCGACAAGGGCCCGCGCTATGGCCACGCGCTGGCGCTGCCCGCCGGAAAGCCGGTAGGGGTATGCGTCTCTGTGTTCCCACAGCCCCAGTTTCCTGAGGGCGCGTTCGGCTTTGGGCTTTGCTTCGTTTTTGGGGACGTGGCGGACAATGAGGGGCAGGATCGTATTGGCCATGACGGTTTTCCAAGGAAAGAGGCCATACTCCTGTAGGATGACGCTTATGTCAGAATGTGGCCCGCGCAATGGCGCCCCGGCGAAATGCACGGCCCCGGACAGTGGCTGCAAGAGCCCGGCAGCCAGGTGCAGCAATGTGGTCTTGCCGCAGCCAGAGGGGCCGATGACGGCCCAGTGCTCTCCGGGGGCTATGGCGAGGGAGGCGCCGTCCAGGAGAAGCCCGGCGCCTACGGGTCCGCTGCCGCCGCTTCCTCCAGCGCTGGCGTCGCCACTTCCGGCCCTGGCGCCGTTTCCGCAAGCGGCATCGCTGCCGCCGCTTTCCCCGCCGCTGCCGTTTCCGCCAGTGCTGGCGTCGCAACTTCCGGCGCTGGCGCTGTTTCCGGCGGCCTTGCCGCCAGCGGGCGCATAGCCAAAACTCACGTCCTCAAGGCGCAGCATCAGCCATTGCCCTCAAGCGGAGGGGCGCCGGCCAGGCGGGCGGGTTCGGCGTCTACGGTCTCGCCGTAGCTGTATGCGTTCTCCAGCAGGCCGCGCCCAACCATCCAGTCCATGACCCTGGCCACATCCTCCTCGGAGGGCAGGGCCCCTGGCGTATAGCTTGGGGTCGGGTAAGTGGCGCTCAGCCCGGCTGGGACGTTTGCGGTCTCCAGGCAGAAATCGCGGTAATGATCGGGCTGGCTGTTTATCAGCTGCATCCCTTCGAAATAGGCGGAAAGTACGCGGGCGACATCGCCGCCTCTGGAGGCGAGCGCGTCTGCGGTGGCCAGCACCACCGACTGGGATAGGTTGACCCCTAGCCTGGTGTCATCGATGAGTATTGTGCAGCCCGCCTGGACAGCATATGAAGCGAGCGGGTCTGGCAGTATGGCCATCTGGATATCGCGCCCTTCGATCAGCGCCTCCACCCTGAGCATCAGGTTAGGCATGCTGATGACGTTCACGTCCGAAAGGTCAGGTGCGAAATAGCCGAGGGAGGCGAACTGCGACAGAAGGAAATCCATCATGGTGTTGCTTGAAATCGCCACAGTCTTGCCTTCGGCGCCAATGATCCGCCGCCCTTCCGCCCTGCCGCCGGCGCCGTTGGGCCTCTCGCTGCCGTCACGCGGTGGCATGCCGTCGGGCCTCTCGCTGCCATCACGCAGTGGCGCGCCGTCGGGCCTTTCGCTGCCATCACGCGGGGGCATGCCGTCGGGCCTCTCGCTTCCGTCACGCGGGGGCATGCCGTCGGGCCTCTCGCTTACGTCACGCGGGGGCATGCCGTCGGGCCTCTCGCTGCCGTCACGCGGGGCTGCGCCTTCGGACCAGCCGCTGCCGTCACGCGGCCGTGCGCCGTCTGGCCAGCCAGCGCCAGCGGGCGCTTCCAGGCCGCTGTCCGGCGATCCCAGTAGCAGGAAGCGCCCTTCTGATGGTGTGGCGCCGAATGCGAAGGCAACGGCCTTCGTGTCCGTGCCGCCCTTGCGCATGAGCGCCTGCACGATCATGTCGTTCATGGCCATGTCCAGCTCGCCGGCCTCCATGGCCGCCGACTGGTCGGCGCTGCTGTTGAACGGCACAAGCTGGACCGCCACGCCTTCCGCTTCGAAGAGCCCCTCTTTTTCAGCCACATAAAACGGTATGGAATCATCGATGCGCAGCAGGCCTATCTTGAGCGGGGCGGCCTGCTGGCCGCCTGCCGCCCCGCTTTCATCAACATCTCCGGCATTCCCGCCACAGCCTGCGGCGCAGAGCGCAACTATAACAAAAAACATTAAAAACAGGACATACTTGCGTTTTGACATTATCGAATCCCTTCTGCCGGCCGCGCCAGCGGCCTGAACAGGCCCAGTCCGCGTCAGGCTTGCGGCGCTTTGCCTTGCCGGCCGCGCCAGCGGCCTGAACAGGCCCAGTACGCGTCAGGCTTGCGATGCTTTGCCTTGCCGGCCGCCACAGCGGATCTGGCCGCGCCGGGCGGCGCTATCCCTCGAAAACTGCGGCGATCTTCTCGAATGCCTTGTCGATCTGCTCATGGCTGATGACGATGGGCGGCGCGAAACGTATGACACATTCATGCGTCTCCTTTGCCAGCACGCCTGCCTCTATCATCTTCTTCACATAGGGGGCGGCGTCGCAGGAGAGCTCCACGCCGATCAGCAGGCCCCTGCCGCGGATATCGACGATGGCCGGGTTCTTCAGGCCGCGCAGCTTGCTGATGAAGTATTCGCCCTTTTCCGCCGCCATGGCCGGATAGCCGTCGCGCTCAAGGATTTCCATGGCCTTTATCGAGACGGAGCAGGCCAGGGGGTTGCCGCCGAAGGTCGAGCCGTGCGAGCCGGGCTCGAAGACGCCGAGTATGCTGCTGTCCGCCGCCACGGCCGATATGGCGCACACCCCGCCGCCCAGCGCCTTGCCGAGCACGTAGATGTCCGGCTCTACGCCCTCATGCCCGCATGCGAACATCTTGCCGGTACGCGCGAAGCCCGTCTGCACCTCGTCGGCGATGAAGAGTATGCCGCGCTTCGTGCATATCTCGCGCACCTTCTTCAGATAGCCCGCAGGGGGGATGATGACGCCGGCCTCGCCCTGTATCGGTTCGGCCAGGAAGGCGACTGTGTTTTCGGTAATAGCGTCTTCAAGCGCTGCCGCGTCGCCGTACTTCACGACCTTGAAGCCGCTGACATAGGGGCCGTAGGCGCGGCGGGCGACCGGATCTGTGCTCATGGAGATAATGGCGATCGTGCGCCCGTGGAAATTGTTCTCGCATACGATGATTTCTTGCTTGCCGTCCTCTACGCCCTTGACGTCGACGCCCCAGCGGCGCGCCGTCTTCAAAGCGGTCTCTACGGCCTCGGCGCCGGTATTCATCGGCAGTATCATGCTCTTGCCGGTCAGGGCGCACAGCTTTTCGTAAAAGTCGCCGAGCACGGCATTGTGGAAGGCGCGTGAGGTGAGTGTGACCTTGCCGAGCTGATCGGCAGCGGCCTGCACGATCTCAGGGTGGCAATGCCCGAAGTTGAGCGCCGAATAGGCAGAGAGCATGTCAAAATATTCCTTCCCGTCCGGGTCATAGGCCATAACGCCGCTGGCGCGCTCTATGACGACCTCTTTAGGATGGTAGTTGTGTGCACCGAGCCGATTGGTTTTTTCGATGATTTGCTGTGTTTTAGTCATAATTGAAGATACCCCTTTCAGTATTAATAGCTTCATTGCCATAAACGATATGGCATTACAATTGAAAATGTGAAAATGCGCATTTGCAAGTATTATACTGTTCTCCGATTAAAACACAAATATGTAGCGTTTTTAGTTCGGAGAACAGTATTTAGTACTACAGTCTGTACTAAAATAATCATAACTTATTATGCAGAGTATTTCAATAGGGCAATAAAAATCATATTAAATTGTCATGCGTATTGCGCTGCGCACCTATCCCCGGCTGCGCCCTCCGCAACCGGCTGGAAGGTGCCATGCGAGAATTCCCCGGCTTCAGCCGGATGGAATTTACCGCTGCGCACCTATCCCCGTTACGCACCTATCCCCGTTTGCGTTTTTCGCAAACGGCTGGAAGGTGCCACTCGAGAACTCCCCCGCTTTAGCGGGCAGGAGTTCACCGAGAAGTTCTTTGCAAACGGCGGAAGGTGCCATGCGAGAATTCCCCGGCTTCAGCCGGATGGAATTTACCGCTGCGCACCTATCCCCGGCTGCGCCCTTAGCAAAACGGCTGGAGCGCCTGCAAAGTGCCATGCTAGAATTCCCGCAGCGGCTTGACAGGGGTCTGCAAGCCATGATATATTATATTGTCTGAATATAATTACAAGAAAACACAAATACCATCAATAATTGGCGCAAACGGCAAATATGCGAAAAAACTGGGTGCTGGATGTCAGGCGCCAGTGCCGTTGTGCCTAATGCAACTGAAAATGTACATAATGTTTGCTGCCCATGCGCACGGGACGAGATTCTCCGCCCCCGCCGCGCCAATACTGCCGCCACCGTCGCCGTCTATGCGTACGGGGCGAGATGGCGTGGCTGCTGCCCATGCGCACGGGGGCGAGATTCTCCGCCCCCGCCGCGCCAACACTGCCGCCCCCGCCGCCGTCCATGCGCACGGGGCGAGATGGCGTGGCTGCCGTCCCGCTGGCTGGCGGCGCCTGGGCTGTGACAATGTGCATTGATGTACGAGTAAGGGGGACGTTTTATGTTGACAAAGTTCAAAAGGCTATCCATGTTTGCCCTATCTTTGCTTCTAGTGCTCTCATCCATCGTGCTGCCGCCGGGCGCCGCCTGGGCGGACACTGGCGCGCCTGTGCAGATCCAGGGCGCCGAGGACAGGATCGAGGTGCTGGTCGCGGCGGACGCCAGGGCGAACAACATGAACCTCACGGGCGCGGCCGAGCTGCTGCGCCAGGCTCTGGAAGCCAGGGGCATACCCGGCAGGCTCCTGAGCGTGAACACGACCAATGTCAGCTACGTAGACGAGAGTTTTGACTGGGTGCGTGTCGACCACACGAACAATACGGAACTGGCCGTGGACGACGGCATGACGCGCCTGGCCTATTACAGGGATCCCTACATCGGCAAGCTGGATGACACGCACATCGTCTATAACGAGAGCGAAGTGACATTCCTGGGCTACGGCGCGCCGGCATTCAAGGATTTCCTGTATATGCCGGACAATGCGGCCAACAACAAGGTGTTCTCGTTCACCCTGGACGAGAGCCGCATAGACACGCACACGCTTGAGGGCTTCGGCTTCCTGTTCAACGCCGACTACAGGCTGGTTGACGGGCGGAGGACGCTGGACGGCTATATGATGCTGATGGACACAGGGCGCGTAAACCTTTATAGGCTCGAAGGCGTCAACGTCGATCTCATGGCCAATGAGAACAGTGCCACCTTCGAGGCGGCGGCCAACAGTGCCGCGAGTGACTGGGGCGGCAGGGTGACGAGGCTGGCCACAGGCGCGAAGCCGTCCGGCAGCAGGCATTACCTGCGCCTGGTCGCGTCGCCGCAGGAGGCCTCGTTCTTCGCGTTCACCGACGGCACCTACAGCGAGCTCAGGCAGCAGATAATAGCGCCGACCGCATTGCCGGCAGACCTGGGCAGCTATGGCTACGGCCCGATCACCGGATACAGGAGCCATGGCTGCAGCAGCCAGACGCGCATCGTCATGAGCGACCTGTCCATGTCCACAGACGATTCGAATTCCCTGGCGGAGACGATAAGGAGCGCGAAATGGGCCTATCCAGGCTCGCTGCGCTTCATAGCGAACGTGGACAACGACGGCGTGACGGATATGAACGCCGCCCAGGACCTGTCCACGATACTGTATTACATGAACCACAATGCAGTCCATTATGTCGGCTGGGGATTCGACAACGAGATCTCCGGCGCATCCGTTTTCAGGACGGTAAAGGAGCAGGCGGAGGCCTTGGTGGCGCAGAACCTCGGGCGCGGCGCATTCATAAACCGCAGCCTGGCCGAAGAGGAGTCGCTGGAGCAGGGCATAGAGCGCCTGGCAGACTACATACAGGGCGTGGCCATGGCGCAGGGCGCCGTAAAGCCCGCCGCGCCACGGCTTTCGATAAGCGTCTCAGGCGAAACGGCCACAGTAAGGGCGCCGGACGCCGCGACATCCCTGGGCAACCCGATCGCCTCATACGCCTGGCGCCTCATGGACGTAGACGGGGGTGCCTGGGAGCCGCAGCCAGCGGCGGGGGATGTCTTCTCCTTCGCCATGGGCGAAGACAAGCACTATTTCGTGCAGCTGCAGATCACAGATTCCGTGAGCGGCCAGGCCAGCGAGCCCGCTGTCGTGTACATCACGTCGGCGCATGTGCCCCCGCTGGCGGAGTTCTCCGTCGACAATCACGAGATATGGCCGGACGATCAGCAGATACCGGGGCTTAACACGGATACGTCAGTCACGGCGGCCGATCTGTCATATAACCCCTCCTACCGCGGCATAGCGGAGCGGGAGTGGGAAGTGTCATACAATGGGGCGAAGCTTGACGGATTCCTGCCATTGCCAGGCGAGGGCGGGGCTGCCGTCTTCGATTTCGCGTCAAGGCCGGCGGGGCGCTATGTGATCAGCCTGAAGGCACAGGGCGAAGACGGCCTCTGGTCGCAGCCCTACACACAGGAGGTCGTGCGCTACGGCGAGAATAACAGCATTTTCATAGAAAAAACGACGCAGAGGGGCGACGGCGGCTATACCCTCTATCAGCCGCCATTGGATGTCAGGGCAGTCCTGTCGGATCCCTTGGGCATGATATCCGCCTACCGCGCGGTGCGCGTGGCGCCGGACGGGACGGCCGACATAGGGATATGGAACCCGGTCGCCTCGGATTTCGCCGAAGTCGGATTCATGCTGGAAGGCGGTGACTTCGAGCTGCTGATACAGGCCCTGGGGGCGGGCAGCAGCGTACGCACGCAGCCGCTGGGCAGATACAGCTCCGCGCTGGACATGGGCGACACGGAAGCCCCGGCCATAACAGGACTGGAGCCGGGGGCGGGCTCGCTGATCTCTGACAGCCTGAACCTGACGGCCAGCGCCAAGGACGACAAGAGGCTTTACCGCATTGCCGTCGAATACCGCGCCGAAGGGGGCGAATGGGCGGAAGCCGCCAATATGCTGAGCGAAAAGCCCGAAGACAGCGCCCAGGCCTACGTGGACGCGGGGCTGCTGCCGGAGGGCAGGATCGAGGTGCGCGCCTACGCCCTCGACTTCAACCTGAACAAGAGCGACTACTTCGAGGCGGAATACCAGATAGACCGCACCAAGCCGGAGGTGGCCGCGTTCAGCGCGTCGGCCAGCGGCAGCAACGCCATCGAATGGTCGGTGGAGGCATCCGACAACTACTTCGTGGACAGGCTTACAGTGGAGGCCTCGATAGACGGCGCCAGCTACGTAAAGCTGTTCGAGAAGAACTTTTCCGCCCCAGGGCGCAGGGTCAGGGAGAGCGGCGTGTTCGACGCGTCCTCCGCCGCGGACGGGGCATACAGGCTGCGCGCCGTCGTAGAGGACCGCGCGGGCAACCGCAGCGTTGCTAGCGTGGAGCAGGCGCTGGAGCTAGACAGGGCCATGCCGCGCATAAGCCTCATATCGCCGCCGAACAACGCATATATAACCGGCCCGACCACATTCAGGGTCAGATCGACGGACAACCTTGGGCTCTCAAAGATAGCATTCCAGTATTCCCTGGACAAATCGCGGTGGGAGACGCTCGGCGAGGAAAAGCCGGCAAGCGGCCGGGACAGCGAGATCGAGTTCTATTTCGACACAGCGCTGCTTGACGGCGCCGCCGCGCCGTATGCGGGCATGCTATATGTCCGGGCGATAGCCTACGACGCTGCGGGCAATATCAGTGACGGCACGCCCGTGCATATGTACACAGTCGACACGACGGCGCCCGACGCGCCTGCGGGCTTTGCGATCAAGGAAAGCGCCGCATACATCTACCTGGAATGGGACGCCCCTGAGACGGCCATAGCCGGATTCCGGCTGTACCGCGCGAAGGACGAGGGCGGCGCTGCCGGCGCCTATTCCAAGATCTTCGAAAGCAACAGCTATATAGGCTATTTCGACAAAGACGTGGAGCAGGATGCCAGGTATTACTATTACCTCACGTCTTTCGACCTGGCGGGCAATGAGAGCGCGAAGACCGGGGTGCTCACCGCCGTCCCGTCGGCGGACATAGAGAAGCCGAGGGTGCATTCGTACTATCCGGGCAATGGCACGCGCCTGCGCCCGAACACACAGATAAGCGCGAGCCTGGTGGACGACGTGAAGCTGGCCAGGGCGGATCTGCTGTACAAGGCCTACGACGGCGCGGAATGGAGCGTGCTGCAGTCGGCAGCGCTGAGCGCAGGCTCGCAGATAGCGTCATTCAGCGACTGGGGGGCAGGCATGCCCGACGGGGAATATGATTTCGGGCTCCGCGCGGCCGATGGCAAGGGCAACACCTCGGACGTGACGGCCTTCCGCTACACCGTGGATTCCACGCCGCCCGCCGACAGGGCGCCCACAGGGATTGACGGGGATCTGAAGGCCGGCGTCTCATGGGGCAGGGATGCCGCAGAGACGGATATTGCAGGATACAAGGTCTATGTAGCGGAGAGCGAGGGCGGCCCATTCAGCTATGCCGCCAATGTCAGGCCGGACGCCACGAGCTTCATGACGGGCAGCGTGCAGCCGGGGCCGTACTGGTTCAAGGTGGTTACATATGACGCTGCGGGCAACGAAAGCGCGGGCGCCGTCGCGCAGGCGGAGGCCATATTGAACGACGACGTGCCGCCTGTGCCGGCGATCACCGCGCAGGAGGACACGATAGTCGGCTTTGCCACGGATTTCTCGGCCGCGGCATCCACCGACAACGACATGATCGTCAGCGGCGTATGGGATTTCGGCGACGGCTCGGAGACAGTGGAGGGCATACACGCCAAATACAGCTACGCCACAGGCGGCGAATACACGGTGCGCCTCACGCTGACCGACCGCAAGGGCAACCAGGCGTCGCTCACGAAGCAGATCACCGTGCATGAGCTGGACGGCGCCTGGGCGCTCATCAATGTAGAGGTGCAGGGGCGCGACAGCTCAGGGGCGCCTGCCCCCGCTTCCGGCGCGACAGTGCTGGTATTCAACGGGGATGAGCAGGTGGCCGCGCTGACGGCTGACGCCCAGGGCAAGGTGTCGGTCGTGGCGCCGCGCAGCGCGGACACGAGCGTCACAGGCTACAAGCCCAACTTCGAGGTCACGACGGTGGCGCTGAACACCCAGCTGGAACCCGCAGCCGGCGCCAGCGCGCGGGATGCCATGTTCGGCACGCTGGAGGCCGGGCGCGGCGCATTCGATTGCAGGATCGTCATGAACCGCAGCGACTATCTTGTCGGCAAACTCACCGTCGAGCGGATGACCTATGACCAGATCGTCCAGGCGGGCATAGACGTGAACGATCCGGAGAACCAGTTCGTGTGGGAATTCACGATAGTCCTGGAATTCCAGGGCGTGAAATACACCAAGCCCTATTATGTCAATAACGGCGGCATCCTCATAGGCAGCGGCGGAGGCGGCGGCTGGGGATGGGGCGGCGGAGGCGGCTGGGGCGGCGGCTGGGGCGGCGGCGGAGGCGGCGGAGGCGGCTGGCCCGTCTTCATCCCGTCCGACGATCCGAGCGTGCCGCCGAGCGTGGCCTACATGCGCATCTACGGCGACGCGCATTGGCTGAAGGAATTCTTCCTCGTCCAGCTGGACCTGGTGAACTATGCCCCAGGCGAGCTGTACCTCCAGGATATGCAGGCGACGCTCAGCCTGCCTGCCGGCGGCCTTTCGCTCGCGCCCACGCCTGAGCCGCAGTCCGAGACCATAGACATCGGCCTCGTGCCGGGCGACGGCGGCGCCGCCAGCGCCAGCTGGGTGATAAGGGGCGACAAGGAGGGCGAGTACGATATCAGCGCCACCGTGACGGGGAACTGGGCGGACGGCGTGCCGATCTCGAAGACATTCGCGGCGGAAGAGCCCGTCAAGGTATGGGCGGGCAGTGCGCTGAAGCTGTACGTGACGGCCGACGACAAGGCATTCCCTGGCTACCCGTACAAGGTGGACTTCGAACTTGCCAATGAATCAGACATATCGCTGTACAATGTGGAATTCAACATCGATGGCGGCGTATTGTCGCCGTCATACACCATGGACGAGCTTGAAAACCCGCCGGGCGCGCTGGTAGGCGGAGGCAAGGTATCCGTGAACGAGCTGAAGCCGGGGCAGTCCCTGAAATCGTCCTTTACGATGGGCTTCAGCGGCAGCTTCGAGCAGGAGGATATAATATATTACCTGCAACGGGCATTCTCATTCACCCGCAGCGGCAGCAATGCCTCAGTGCCGGTCGTGTTTGAGTGGCGGCCTACTATACCCCCGCCCGAAGCCATAGCGGACACAGGCAGCATAGTCGTCTACACGTACGACGAGGACAACAATATGGCCCCCGTGCCGGGCGCGGCGTTCACGTCGGAAGACGGGAAGCAGTGGATTGCGGACAGCGGCGGCCTGGTGATGATAAAGGTGCCGCGTGGGTACAACAAGCTGGTCACGATATCCAAGGACGGCTTCGAGCCCTTCTCGCTGAAGTACGCATTCATGAAGGATCAGGGGCTCATCTACCTGGCGCCCGCGGGCGGCGGCGCGACCCCGCCTGAAGGGGGGCTCATAAAGCAGCGCGGGGGCGTTATAGATTTCGCCGTCCCGCTGCTGAAGGTGGACGGCGAACTGGAGCTCTTCGGCGATCAGTCCATAGGGCTGAACATACCCGGCGTCCCCATAGAGTATGCCGAGAGCGAAGGCGGGCGGCGCTTCATGCTCACGATAGGGCTGAGCAAGGACTTCCTTGACAAAGAGAAGGATTTCGCCCCGCTCAAGAATATGGTGGACGATTTCAATGATGGCCTGATCGCGGCGGAAAACATACTCGATGTGGCGAAGGCCTTCGCCGGGCCGGGCAGCATCACGAAGAACAAGGCGAACTTCGGCGGGAAATCTTTTGATGTCTCGGTCCTGGGCTATATTGACGGGATAATAGATGATGAAGGCGTGCATTATATAGAATCGAGCGGCATAGTATGCTCATTCGAGGGCAAATACTTCGTGCAGAGGCAGGCCGTATTCATGGCGGGCCCGGTGCCCATCCCATTCGTGTACGGCGGCGGGGTGAGCGGCAAACTCGAAAACGTGCTGAAGGTCACCGATTCCACGGCGGATCTCACGCTCACTTTCGAGGGCGAGCTAAGCCTCGGCGTGGAAGGGACGATCAGCGCCGGCATCGGCCTGGTCAAGATCGCCAGCGTTGAGCTGGGCTTCTTCGGCGGCGGCAATATAAGCACGACATACCCCGAGAGGAAGACGACATACTACTTCGAGGCGGGCCTGCGCGGCACCGTGCGGACATTCCTGTGGGAGGGCAGCATCGACATAGCGAGGATCCGCATCCCCAAGGAAGGCGAATTCGGGACGCTGGCGCTCGACAGCGGCATGGAATTCGTGAAGGAAGGCCGCAGCTATGCGCAGAGGCCCTCTGCCTTCACGGCGAACAGCGCGGGCTTCGGTCCATTGGCCGTTTCGCCTGTGGGCAAGACATACAAGCAGTTCAAGACGAATGTGTACCCCCACGGGCAGCCGGCAATAGCGGATCTGGGCGGCGGCACGCGGCTCATGGTCTGGCTGGACGACGAGCGCGCACGTGACAGCGAGAACCGGACAGTGCTCATGTATTCGTATTATAACGGCAATGAATGGAGCGCCCCCGCGCTGGTGGAAGACGACGGCACGGCAGATTTCTACCCCGCGCTGTCCGTATCGGGCGGCGAGGCCACTATAGTATGGATGGATGCGGAGCGCGCCCTGGCGGAGGATGACACACTGCAAAGCGCGGCGGCGGCCATGGAGATAAGCGTCGCAAGCTTCCGCAACGGCGCCATGGAGGCGGCGGAAAGGCTGGCGCCGGCCGGCGGCGGGATGAACATGATGCCTGCCTACGCCGCAGGGACCGCTTCAGGCAGCGGGTTCGCGGCATGGATGGCCAATGACGGCGACGACATATTTGGGTATGGCGGCAAGAGCGCGATCTATACCCGGAGCAAGGCCGGCGGCGCCTGGGGCGCGTCTGCGGAGCGGATCGTGCAGAGCGACAGCCCGATCACGGCGCTGGCCGCCGCCACTGTGGGCGGGCGTGACTACATCGCCTACACTACAGCGCCCAAGGCGGAGGACAGCGACGCCATTGCCACGGCGATATATCTGATCGAACGCGGCCCTGACGGGGCATCGGCGGCGAGGGCGCTTGCGGACGGCGGCGCCACGGTGTCGGCACCGGTATTCGACGGGGCGATGCTGTATTGGTATGAAGACGGCGAGATAAAGTGCATGGATCTAGCCTCTGGCAGCGTGGAGGCTGCGGCAGGCGGCGACGGCGCGCTTTCGGCGGACTTCAAAGTCGTGTCGAACGGCGCGGGGCAGAGGGCCATAAGCTGGCTCGGCATGCCGGACGAAAGAGGCGCGCGGGATATCTGGGCTTCGTTCTATGACGCAGGGCAGGGCAGATGGAGCCCTGGGGTGCAGATCACGGATACGGAGCTGTATATACACGGATACGGCGGCTATATGGACGGGGCGGGCGATATTGCGTTCTCGTATGCCGCAGCGCCGGTCTTGAAGCTGGCTACGGAGGATGAAGCGGCCGAATACGGCGATGCCGATCTCTATACGGCGGGCATCTCGCCGGTGAACTCGATCCAGATCGAGGATTCGCTCTGGATCGGCAACAGCGACATGGCGGCAGGCGGGGAGCTTACGGCGGTGATCCCGGTGAAGAACACTGGCGAGAAGCCCATCGGGAGCGTCACGCTGGAAGTCCTGGACGAGGGCGGCCGCGTGATCTATTCCGTCGATGTACCGGCGGACATATTGCCGGGAGAGACGGCGAACCTGACAGTCAAGATCCCATTGCTCGACAATTATGAGGGCGGCGACATTTCGCTGCGGGCCAGGCCTACAGGGGACGAGGTGAACACGTCCAGGAGCAACCAGGTGCTGATCCCGCTGAGTGCGCCCGATGTGGCGGTCGAGGTGCAGAGGGCTGCCGTTTCAAGCGGCGGCGCGGGCGACTTCTATGTGAAGGTGGCCAATCTGAGCGCCAACGGCGTTGGCCCCCTGGCGCTGGCGCTGCGTTATGACTCGCCCAGCGGGCCGGAACTGTATTCCGCTTCGGTGGATAATGTTGACGCTTATGACAGTATTTTAATGGCAATAAAGGTGGGCGCCGTGGACTTGGGCGGGCAGGGCGCGCGGAGCATATACGCGACGCTTGCCCCGCTGGCCGGCGAGACGGCTGTGAGCAACAATGCGTGGCACACAGTGCTTGTCATGCCTGCGGCAGATCCGACTGACCCAGAGGATCCGACGGATCCCACAGATCCGACAGATCCTACTGATCCGACAGACCCAACGGATCCGACAGACCCGACGGATCCGACGGATCCGACGGACCCCACTGACCCGACGGATCCCACGGACCCGACGGACCCCACTGACCCGACGGATCCCACGGATCCCACTGACCCAACAGACCCAACGGACCCGACGGATCCCACGGACCCGGATGATCCAGACGACCCGGATGACCCAACAGATCCTACCGATCCGACAGATCCGACAGACCCGACGGATCCTACGGATCCAACTGACCCAACGGATCCTACGGATCCCACTAATCCAACGGACCCGGATGACCCGAAGGATCCGGAAGGCCCGAATGATCCGGCGGGCCCGTCTTCGCCGGCCGCGCCGGCGGGCAAGGGCTCATCGGGTTCCTCCAGCACATCGCCATCATCCGGCACGCCTGGCGAGGACGGCAGCGCCGGGACGCCGGGCACGGCGATAACAGATGACGGCACGCCGCTGGGCGCAGCGCCGGGAGGGCTGGCGGACATCTCCGGGCATTGGGCGGAAGCTGCGGTGCGCGCCCTGTTCCAGTCGGCGGTCGTGACCGGATACCCGGACGGGACATTCAAGCCAGAAAATAGCGTAACGCGTGCCGAATTCCTGACAATGCTGCTGAAAGCCATGCGGATAGACAGCAGCACGGCGGCATACCAGGGCATGTTCGCGGACGTGGCTGGGGACGCGTGGTACGCGGCGGCCATACAGAAGGCCTACGAGCTGGGCGTGGCGAAGGGCGTAGGCGGGGGCTATTTCAGCCCTGACGCGCCGGTAACGCGCCAAGAGGCGGCCGCCATGATAGTGCGGCTTGCCGGGCAGAGCGGCATACTGAACGACACGATGCTGCTGGACAAGACATTGGCGGCATTTGTGGACAGGGCCGATGTGGCGGAATGGGCCTACGAGGATCTGGAAAAGGCAGTCGCCTACGGGCTGATCAACGGGGTGAGCGAGACAGCGCTCGCGCCATTGGCGAACAGCACGCGCGCAGAGTCTGCGCAGATGATATATAACCTGCTGGCAAGGGCAGGCCGCCTGTAAGGGCGTGAGGCAAGCCGGGGCGCACGCGCCCCGGCTTGTGCTATTGCGGCCTGCGGCCGCAGGTGCTACGCAGGCGGCGGCATGGGCTACAGCAGCCGGATGCCTGCCGGACCGGGCCGTTGTTGGCCGCAGGTGCTACGCAGACGGCGGCATGGGCTACGCGGATTGATTGCAGCTCAGGCGGCCGCGCTTGCGGCCGCGCGGGCGAGTGGCATCAAGATCCGCTGCGGCGGGCGGCGAGCTCCTGTTTTATGGTTTCGAAGCGTTCTTTTGTGATCGGGAAGCGGTACATGAAGAATGCGCCCACGACAAACAGTGCGCCAGGCAGCAGCGTGAAACAGTCGTAGATGGCCGCTATGGCGGCCGGGCTCTGCGTGGCGGCGCCGGATTCGAAGCCGCCCAGCTGTAGCCTGAGGCCGAGCAGCTGTATGCCGGCCGCCGACGCGATGGCCTGGGCCATCGGCAGCGTAGAGGTGATCGTGCCCGCGCGCTTGACCTTGTTCTCGTATTCGTCTACCTCGCATATGTCGTAGAAGGTGGCGGGCATGAGCTGCCAATACGCAGTGCTGACAACGACGTAGGCAAGCAGCAGTACGAGCAGCAGCGGCATATTGCCTGCTATATCGAAAAAGCGCATGGCAGCCATCAGGAAGCCGCATATGCCCATGCACAGTATCAGGGCCGTCCGCTTGTCGAAGCGGTTGGCGAGGGTCATCATGGGCGCGGCCAGGAATATCCCGAGCAGACCGAATACGAGCAGGATCAGGGATATGAAGGAGCCTGAGAAGCCCATCTGGAATGTGAGGGCGTACATGCGGTCGGCGACGATCATGGAATTGCCGATGAGGTAGGCGAATACGGCGAATATGAGCAGGCGCAGCGGCCGCAGCCTTAACACCTGCCGATAGTCGTGCACGAGGGCCTTCAGCGAGAAAGCGGACATATGGCCAGCGCCGGCCGCGCCGGTCGCAGCGCCCGCGGCACCTGCGCCGCTTGCGCCGGTCATGGCGCCCGCACCGCTCGCAGCGCTTGCGCCGGTCACGGCGGCCTCGCCGGATTTGGCACCCGCGCTGGTCGCAGCGCTCGCGCCGCTTGCGCCGGTCGCACCGGCCGCGCCGGCCACAGCGTTCGCGGCACCTACACCGCCCGCGCCGCTTGCGGCTTTGATAGCGCTTGCCGCGCCGCTTGCGCGCAAGGACGACGGCTCGCGTATGGACAGGCCCGTGAAGAGTATGGAGCCGACCGAAATGACGCCCAAGATCACCGTGACGCACAGCCACGCGGACGCGTCGCTGAAGCCGGCGCCCGTAAGGCGATCGACGGCGACGGTGGGCAGGGCGCTGCCGACGAGGAAGCCGACGGTGTACATCACATACGAATACGTGCGGATGGCCGTCCTCTCGTCGTAGCCTGTAGCTATCTCGGCGCCCCAGGCCAGATGCGGGATAAAGAAGGCGGCGAACAGGATCCAGAAGGCAGCGCCCAGGCAGAACAGGGCAACAATGCGCAGCGGGCCGCCGAACGGCAGGTTGGTGAACATCAGGCAGCAGAAAAACCCGATCGGCACGGACGAGAAGATGATGAAGGGCCGCCTTTTGCCGAGCCTGTGTTCAAAACGGTCCGACCAAGACGCGAAGACGGGCCCGGAAATGGCCTCGAAGGCGATGCCTACGGCGGCGATAGTGCCCGCGATGGCCGGCGGGACGCCTGAGACCGTCGTCAGATAGTACAGCCAGAACGCGGTGACGTAGGAGTACATGGTGCTGTCGCCGTTGCTGGCGATGGAATACTTCAACAATGTTAGTTTTTTCATAATTGACCTCAAAAATTGCATTAAGTTAAACTAAGCCCTAGATCCAAACATACCATATAAGCGGAGAATGCACAAGCAGTTGGCTAAAAAATATTATTGCCGCTGGCCGCCGCTGGCCACTAAAGGCGGCAGCAGCAGAGAAAATTTTAGAAGGAGGCGCATATGGGTTTCTGTTTTGACAAGCTGTTCTACAATGGCAAGATCTACACGATGGACAAGCCCGGAGAGACCGTGGAGGCCATCGTGGCCCATGACGGCAAGATCGTATTTGCGGGCGGGAACGAGGAAGCGGCGGGCTATCCTGTCGCGGAGAAAGAAGATCTCGGCGGCAGGGCTGTGCTGCCGGGCATATCCGACACGCATATCCATGTATTGATGGATTGCAGCAACAAGAGCAATGTCGTGCTGAACACAGCCCGCAGCATCGCCGAGCTCGTCGAGCAGATGCGCGCCCGCGACGACGGCGCCGTCAGTTGGCTGACGGGCTGCGACGTCACTATGTCGGACCTTGAGGAGAACCGATACCCGCTCAGGTTCGAACTCGACAGGATATCGACAGAACGCCCGATCGCGGTAATGAGCCATTGCCTGCACGTCAATATGGTGAACAGCAAGGCGCTCGAAATGATGGGCGTGACGAAGGAAAGCGCTGCCGGCGACCCCTGCCTCAGCTTCTACGAGGACGGCGAGCCTGACGGCATAATAAGGGAGGAGGCATTCACCAAATACCTCGCGCCCTTCATGTCGGCCATCATGGCCGAGCCCGGCTACAGGAAAAACCTGATCAGGAAGTACATCGCCGAGTACTCCAGGCACGGATATACCACGCTGCATGCGATCTCGTCGTTTGACGCCGCGCCGCCATTCGAATACTTCGACCAGTACTACGAAATGGAGAGGGAGGGGGCCCTGCCCGTCAGGATCCGCATAAACTCCGCATATTTCCCGGATGCCCTGTACGCACAGACGGGCTTCGGCACGGATATGGTGAAGGTGGGCGCGAGGAAGATCTTCC
Organism: Eubacteriales Family XIII. Incertae Sedis bacterium; assembly: GCA_031255695.1. Classification (GTDB taxonomy): domain Bacteria; phylum Bacillota; class Clostridia; order Peptostreptococcales; family Anaerovoracaceae; genus JAISED01. Next base: position 22,136 of record JAIRSA010000048.1, read on the forward strand.
TCGACGGCTCGCTTGGCGGGCGCACGGCGGCGATGCGGGAACCCTACTCCGACATGCCTGACGAGAAGGGTGACCTGTTCTATACGAAGGAAACCTTGATAGAACTGTTGCAGAAGATATACGACAGCGGCCTTGAGGCATCCGTGCATATTATCGGCGACGCGGCCATGGAGCTGATCCTGGACGCGGCCGAAGCTGTGTACCCGGCGAGCGATGAGCGGTGCCCGGAGAAGCGCCTTGCGGCCGCCGGGCTGCGCAGGCTGCGCGTGATCCACGCCTCGGTGGCAGACCCTGTCCAGATAGGCAGGCTGGCGCGCCTGCCGATAATACTCGACGTGCAGCCGAACTTCATAAATTCGGACGGCGGCTTCGCGCCGGACAGGCTGGGCGAGCGCATAAAGGGCTTCACGCCCCTGCGCTCCTACATCGACGCAGGAATACTGCTCGCGGGCGGCTCCGACGCCCCCGTGGATCCGCCGCTGCCCTTCCTCGGCATGGAGTGCGCCGTGACGCGCAAGAGCATAACGGGCTTCCCCGAAGGCGGCCTGGTGCCCGAAGAGGCGCTCAGCGTCTACGAGGCCGTCAGCATGTACACGAGGAACGCCGCGTACTGTTCGAGCGAGGAGCACATAAAGGGCACGATCTCCGCCGGCAAATACGCGGACTTCATCACGATAGACAAGGACATATTCGAGATCGCCCCCACCGAGATACACACCATCAATGTCCTGAAGACCGTGATGGGCGGCCGGACGGTCTGGGAGGCGTAAAGCCCGCTGGCATCGACCGGACGGTCTGGGAGGCGTAAAGCCCGCTGGCATTGGCCGGACGGTCTGGGAGGCATAAAGCCCGCTGGCATTGGCCGGACGGTCTGGGAGGCGTAATACCTGGCAATGGCATCGCGTGCCAAGCTGCGCGGCATCCGGCAATATCGCCCCACCGCACCAGCACAGCCGCATAATCCCCGCATAAAAGGCGCCAGCATAGCCTGCTGGCGCCTAATTCCATTAGGGGCAATTGCCTTGCGCACCTATCCCCGGTTATGTCCTTTGCAACCACTTTAGCGGGCAGGGGTTTACCGAGAAGCCTATCGCGGCGCGCGCTGTAGGCTGACCGTATTATGCCCGCTTCGGAAGATTCGCGGGGCCGGGGCCGTCGAGCAGCTCGGGATATTTCTCCCAATTGCCGGGGCTCTTTTCCCATTCGTCCGAGAAATACGCATCGAGCCTGCCGTGCTGGCCCGAACCCTTTGTCAACATCGTGATGACGAACATCAGCACGAGGGACACGGGGATGGAGATATAGAGCGGCGCGGACTGCACGACAGCAGGCAGGAAGCCAAACCATCCGAATGACGTGGCGCCATATACGACCAGCCCTACTATCATCGTGGTGTATGTGGCCGCCTTGGTCGCCTTCTTGATGAATATCGTCGACATCATGGGCACGAACAGCCCGGCGCAGGCGG
>JAIRSA010000050.1 GCA_031255695.1 Eubacteriales Family XIII. Incertae Sedis bacterium
GAGTACGAGTTCGTCTCGTCGAACACGTCGATAGCGACGGTGAACGGCGCAGGCCTTGTGACGCTGCGCAGGGCCGGGTCCGTCACGATCAGCATACGCGCCAATGACGGCAGCGGGCTCGTATCCTCTGCGGTCCTCATGATCACGCCTTAGCGCTAGGCGGGGCCTCTGGGCCGCGCCAGGCGGGCGCCGCAACAACATAGCAAAGCCTTGCCAGCGCCCTGCGGCGCGGCCGCCCCGTCCAAAGGGGCGCCCGCCGCAAAAAGCTGGCAAGGCCTTGTTTTTTTCGGCATGGCAGCGGCTTCGTGCTGCGCCAGGCCGTCGCCGGCCCTTTGTGCGCACATCCCCAGGCCAGCGCCGGCCCTTTGCCTGGGCCTCCCGCCGCTACTGGATCTTTACGCGCACGCCGTCCACCACGCTGTCGTCAGGCGACACTATGACGGCGTCGCCTTCCTGCAGCCCTGACATTATCTCGTACATCTCCTCGCCCTTTATGCCGACGCTGACCTCACGCTGCTCCGCCTTGCCTTCCGTGACCAAGTAGACGTAGTCCTTTTCGTTTGCCGCGAACACCGCCCTCCTGGGCACGAGCAGGGCTGACGCCTTCTCCTCGACGACTATCTTCAGGTCTTTATCGCTGCCGAGGATGAACCCCGACTGGTCGTCCACCGCTATCTCCACATCGACGCGCTTCTGGGCAAGCCCCAGTTCGGACATCGTCTCGACTACCTTGGGCGATATCTTCCTGACCTCCCCTGCCTTCTCCGAATCTTCGATGATGACCCGGCCGCCGATCCGCACCTTCTCCGCGTCCCCGGCTATGAGGCTCACATTGATGTACATATCGCTCAGATCCGAGATCTCGACGAGCGGCGATCCCATTATCACCGTATCCCCTTCAGATACAAACAGTTCTGTGACAGTCCCGGCCACAGGCGATTCCACCCTGTTTGTCTGGATGTTATCCTGGACGCTGCGTATAGTGTGCCGCAGCGACTGCAACTGCGATTCCAGCCCCTTCGCCGCCGTTTCCGCCGTTTCGTACTCGTTCAGGCTCACCGCGCCGTTGTCGTACAGGGCCTTCAGCTGCTCCGCATTCCGCCTGGCCTGCTCCAGCTGTGCCGTCAGGCCGTTGGCCTGCGCCTGGAGGCTCATAACGTCCGCCTCCCCGGCGGACACGTCGGTCAGCATCAACAGGGCCCCCGCTTCCACCTGATCCCCCACGTCGCAGAAAACGCTGGCGATATCGTAATTGTTCTTCGCCGCCACCATGCTCGCCTTCGCGGCCGTGACCGTGCCCGCCTCATCGACGACCTCGGCGATCGGCCCGATCGCCGCCGCCTCGACGGCGACATCCACAATGCCGGAAATATTATAGGCGTATGCCCCTGCGCATACGGCGCCTATGGCGCAGACTATGATTATGGCAGCTTTGAGACGGCTTCCCTTCCTCTTCATACGCTTTCATCTCCCTTGCAATCTATATACGAATGTAGCAATATACATGCCAATAGCGGCGCGCCCTTTGTGTCCCTGCGCCAACGCCATGTGCATCCGGTGCTCCAGGCACTGCCCTTGCATCTCCGTGCCGGCGCCCTGCACATCGGGCACGCCAGGCGTTGCCCCTTGCGTCTCCAAACCAGCGCCCTGCACATCCGGCGCGCTAGGCGCGGTTCTTCAGCGCTGCCATGAAATCCAGCTTCTGTATCTTCCTGTACGTGGCCGCCTGGGCAAACACTATGAAAACCACGGTCGCCCCCAGGCCCAGCGCATATTCCGCAGGCCCCGCACGCAAATGCATCGTGTACTGCTCAGTGCTGAACACCTCCGAGCTGTAGCGCAGCAGGATATTCGCGACCGGCAGCCCGGCCAGCAGCCCGCCGACCGTTATTATATTGTTCTCCCGCAGTATCAGCCTGAATATCTCGCCACGCGAAAAGCCCAGCACGCGCAGAGACGAGAACTCCGTCTCCCTCTCCCCTATGCTTATGATCGTCGCGTTGTACACAATGGCGAAGCCCAGCACGCCCGACAGTATCAGCATGAAAAAGATCATGGCGTTCATCACCTGGGTGTATTCCTGGAACGTCTCCGATATGGACTCAAGCGAGGACACGGACGACACTGCAGGCAGCTCCTTGAGCTTCGCCATCGCTTCCGGGTCGTCGGAATTCATGAAAAAGCCGTTGATCGTCCCTGGGGACAGGTATTCGGCCGCCATCGCGCCCTTGTCCATATAGGCGTTGACGCCCATCGCCTGGTAGACGATGCCCCTAACCTCCATCCAGCTGTCTTCGCTATCCGAAATATAGGAGTGGACGCGCACTTTGTCCCCTACGCCCACCCTCAGCTTCTTGGCTACGTAGTCGCTGACCAGCAGCCCGGTTTCGGGGATCTGGTGCCGCCTCCCCGCCTTGTCCCTGAAATTGTAGAAAATGGTTGATTTTTCAAGCCCCACCATCGTCAGGGCTATCTCGTGGTTGCCGCTTGAGAGCCGGAACGGGGATTCCGCCTTCCCCTCTATGGCCTGGACATCGTCCACTATATGCGGTATCTCGTTCAGCACGCGCTCCGGCACCGGCTGCCTGAACGACACGTTGTAGTCCATGGGCTGGAATTCCTTCAGGCCGTCGCCCATCATGTCCGAGATCATCGACGGCATGGCCACTACGAAGGCCATCATGCCGAAGGTGACGGTCACGCCCATCAGTATGAACAGGGCGCGCTTCTTGTTGCGGAACACATTCTTAACCGCCATTTTGCCGCTGAATGACAGGCTGCGCCAGACGGGCCGCACACGCTCCAGCAGCACACGCTTGCCGGCCTTGGGCGAATCCACCGTCATGGATTCCGTGGGCAGGACGCGCACCACGCCCCGTGTCCCGGCCAGCCCCGCCACAACGCAGAAGCCGCCGGCGATGAGCACGGCCGCCAATATATATCGGTAGTCGAGATCGCGCCCCAGATCAGGGAGGTTGAAGAATTCCATATAGTACGAGGTCATCCAGCCGGCGAGCCACATGCCCAGCGACGCCCCGGCGGCGCCCCCGGCCGCCGCGACGAGCAGGGTGTATTTCACATAGTGCGCGATCACCTGCGCCGACGAGTACCCCAACCCCTTCATGATGCCGATCGGCTGCCTGTCCTTCTTGACCATCCTGCCTAGCATCATCGCCAATATCATCGCCGCTATCAGCAGGAACACTATGGGCAATGCCATCGCCATCCTGTTGAGCTGGTTTATCTCTTCGCGCATCATGGCATTGCTGATCTGGTTTTCCTGCAAGACGGCGCCATGCGATCCGTATCTGCCGAGCTGCCGCTCGATCTCGTCCGCCATACGGTCCCTTTGTTCCGCGCTCAGCCCAGGGGACTCAAGCATCAGCACCTCGTTGTAGGCCCCCGGCAGGCCCAGCAGCGGCTGCCCCAGCGCCTCGTCCATATAGATGATCCCGTAGTTCCTGTTGTCCGGCATTATGCCTTGTTCGGGATCCAGCAGGTAGACGAATTCCGGGCTTGAGGCTATGCCCGCAACATAGAAGTCCATGCCCTGGCCGCCTATCTGCAGCCGCACGCTGTCGCCGGGGCGTATGCCCCGCGCATCCGCGAGCTGCCGGATCGCCAGCACCTCGCGCCGCCCAGCCTCGGGCCAGGACCCACTCTCAAGCATGAGCTTGTTGATGGACGAAACCCCGTTGCCGTATGTCACTATCTTGACACGCGCGCGCGCGTCGCCCGCTACATCGCCGCTGCCGCCATCGCGCCCGCCGTCCAGCAGCGGCACCGTCCCCGTGACGCGCCCCTCTGCGGCGGCGATGCCGTCGATGGCTTCGATCATGCGGATCTGCCGGCTGCTCACCTGCTCCACCTCGCAGCTGATATCTGCAAAACTGAATCTGTCGTAGAAACTGTACATGCCCTGCGTCATGTTAGCCGCCGACACCCTCATGGACATGAAAAAGATGAGCCCTACCGCCAACACGACCGAAACGGCGGCAAACTGCCCCTTTGTATCTGATATCATTCTGAAAAGACGCTTGTCAATGGTTTTCATCGCGCCGGACCTCTCCGTCCGCCGACGCCGCCCCGCTGCCGTGCCTGCCCTACTGTCGGCGCCATGCCGCTGCCTGTGTATATATGCTGGCCTTACCAGCGTATCTCACTTGGATCTATGGGGCTGTCATTCAGCTTGTTCTCTATCACCTCGCCGCTTCTCATACGGATGACCCTGTCGCCCATCGAAGCGATGTCTGCATTATGGGTTATGACCACTACCGTCATATTTAGCTCGCAGTTCACCTTTTTCAGCAGTTCAAGTATGCTTATGCCTGTCTTGAAATCCAATGCGCCCGTAGGCTCGTCGCAGAGCAGCAGCTTGGGGTTCTTGGCAATGGCCCGCGCTATGGAGACGCGCTGCTGCTCCCCACCCGAAAGCTGGGAGGGGAAATGCCCCTCACGCTCGCCCAGCCCCACGCTCTCCATTATCATCTCTATATCGAGCGGATCCTCCGAGATCTCTGTCGCCAGCTCCACATTCTCCCGTGCGGTCAGGTTGGCCATGAGATTATAGAACTGGAAGACGAAGCCCACTTTGTAGCGCCTGTACTCGGTCGCGCGCCTGTCGTCGAACGCGGTGATCTCCGTGCCCTCCATGTAGCACTGCCCAGCCGACGGCCTGTCCATGCCGCCCAGTATGTTGAGCAATGTGCTCTTGCCGCTGCCGCTTGGGCCCAATATGACGACAAACTCGCCTTCATTTATCTCGAAGCTCGCGTCGACAAGCGCATGGACGGTGACCTCGCCCATCTGGTAATCCTTTGCCAGGCCCTCGGCCCGAATGATCGTACCCACCTGTAAGCCTCCTGCTTATACCTTGTTCAATATGCGGCCTGTGCGCCGATGTGGCAGACGACCGATGTGGCAGCCCGCCCAGTCCGACTGGCGCGGCCAAGGGCCCACGATGTGGCCGGCGCCGGCGGCCGATGTGGCAGCCCGCCCAGTCCGCCTGGCGCGCCCGCTGCTGCCGGCTAGGCCTGTGCGGCCAGCTCGGCCAGCGCCTCACGCAGCCGGTACGGCGGCCCTGCGAAATCGTAGTCTACAATCCTTTTGGCTATGCCCGCCCCCACTGCCGCCGAGGCCAGGTATCTGTCGAGGCCGTCCACGACGCATATGTCGCTGCCGTTTACGGCTACATCTATGCCCGGCAGCCGCTCGCCGCCCTTCGCCCTCTCCATAAGCGCGCCCAGGCCGCCCCTGTCCAGGGCCGCAGGCGGCTGCGCCGAAAGGAGGCAGGCATGGCTGGCCTCGAAATCTATGGCGGCCCGCGTCAACGACAATGTCTTTTCTATGTCGTTGTTTTCTATAAGATAGTCATAGCCGCCGGAAAGCCCCATCTCCATGCTGTAGCGCTCCATGCGCAGGCCGATCTCCCGCTCGCCCCTCTCCCTGAGCCGTTCCGCCAGGACATCCCTGGAGGCCACGTAGTAGAAGACCGCAAGCACCTGGATCTGCCCGGCGAGCGCCCTCTGCAGGTTCGCCGTCCCCAGCACGTCTATATCCTTTATCAGGGTCGCGCCGGACGCGGCCATGTCGAGCAGTAGCCGCTTCGATACGCCATAGTAGTTGTTGTGCGTGAGCTGGTGCTCGAAGAGCTCCCCTCTGTCTATCATGGCCCGGAATTCCTGCGGGCTCACAAAGAAATATGGATTTCCCTGGTGTTCGTTTTCCCTTTTCTCTCTCGTGGTGAATGTCGGCATGAACTTCAGATCGCTGTATCTTTCAAGCAGCCTGTTTATTATCGTGTTCTTTCCGACACCCGAACTTCCTGAAATTATGACAAACATAGCATATGCTCCATCTGCCTACTCAAGCGAGGCGAGCACGGCGTCCATCATGCCGTCCACCGTGACGGTGCCCTTATGCCTCAGCTCTTTGCCTTCGAGGCTCCTGAGCGAGTCGGGGATCCGCACGCCCGTCGCCGCGTTTACGGCCTTGATATTGGCAAAGCCGTCATCGCCGGCCGCAAGGCCGATGGACGCGGCCACGCTGTCGGCGAACTTGTAGGGGCTCGCCGTGGCCGCGATGAGCGTCGGCGCCGTGTCCCCCGATTCCTCCCTATAGTCCTCGTAGACCTTGTAGGCCACCGCCGTATGCGTGTCCACAAGATATTTTTCTTCATTGTATAGCCGCCCTATCGCCGCGTTGGTCTCCGCGACATCGGCATAGCCGCCATGGAAGGCCTTCATGCCTTCCATTATCGCCGCGCCCGCTTCATAGCGCCCCTGGCTGGCCAGCGAGGCCATCATCCCGGCCACCCCGGCGCAGTCACCGCCGGACAGGTGGTACAGCAGCCGTTCCAGGTTGCTCGATATGAGTATGTCCATGGACGGCGAGTTGGTCATATAGAAGCTCCTGTTTATGTCGTAGACGCCCGTGTTGATGAACTCGGTCAGCACGTTGTTCCTGTTGGACGCGCATATGAAGCGGTTCACGGGTATCCCCATCTCGCGGGCATAGTAGGCCGCCAGTATGTTGCCGAAGTTGCCCGTCGGCACGACGATGTTGATGGGGGCGCCGGGCTCTACGCCCCCGCCCTCCAGCATCTTTATGTATGCATAGACATAATACACGACCTGCGGGATCAGCCTGCCTATATTGATCGAGTTCGCGGACGAGAGCCTGTAGCCCTTGGCGGCAAGGCGCGCCGCGAAGGCTTCGTCGTCGAATATCCTCTTCACGCCCGTCTGCGCGTCGTCGAAGTTCCCGTGGATCGCGAATACATGCGTGTTCTTGCCCGTCTGCGTGACCATCTGCCGCTCCTGGACCTGGCTCACGCCATCCTTGGGGTAGAACACGATGATCTCTGTGCCCGGCACGTCAGAGAAGCCCTCCAGCGCGGCCTTGCCCGTGTCGCCCGATGTGGCCGTCAGTATGGCCACGCGCTTCTGCTCGTTCTCCTTCACCATCGCCGTTATCATCAGATAGGGCATTATCGAGAGCGCGAGATCCTTGAACGCGGCGGTGCGCCCGTGGAAAAGCTCCAGGAAGTAGGCCTTTTCCGTCTTCACCAGCGGCGCCACCCCAGGCGCCTCGAAGGTGTTTTCGTAGGCCCCGCTGATGCAGCGCTCCAGCTCCTCGTCGGTGAAATCCGGCAGGAAGCCGCGCATGACGTGGAAGGCCACGTATTTGTAGTCCGACCCTATTTTCTGCTCCGGCCTGAACGTGAGCGACGGCAGGCCGTCCGGCACGAATAGGCCCTTGTCGCTTGCAATCCCTTGTATTATCGCCTCGGCGCCCCTTTTGCTGCCGCCGTTGCCCCTGGTGCTGATATAGTTGATCATAATTCCCTCTCACTCGCTGTAATGGATTAACTAAGTTCCTGCATATATACCAAGGCATCGTTGAAATAATGCCGCACTGTCATGGTAATGCCCTTCCTGCCGATGTCCGCCCTTATCAGTTCAAGCATCTGCTGGTAGTCGCCCTCCATCCCTATCATGCTCTGCACGAATTCGGTCTCGCGCCTTGCGCGCTCTTCGAACGGCAGGCCCGGATCCGTCGATTTCGATATCTCCAGCACCAGCTTGCTGTCTTCCGCCGCCATGTTCACCTTGACGTCTTCCCCGAAGAATTCCCTGAACACGCCGGCCAGCTCCAGCCCCTTCTCGTCCAGCCACTCCTTGAGGCCGTCGCCCGACGTGTCGGGCTGCGGCGCGTTGCGGACATACTCCGGCGGCTTGCCTACATACACCGACCGCGTATCCCCGTCCCATTCCACATCGTAGCCCAGCGCCTCGGAAACGGCGCGCACGGGCAGATATGTCGTCCCGTTCACTATGAATGGCTCGACGTACACCCCGTTGGCGTCGCGCGGGTCGATCAGCTTGCCCTCCACATATATCTTGACATTGGAATATGTCGCGTTGATCTGGTATGTCCCTATCGATGCGTGCACCGTGGCGATGGCCCCGCAGATCAGGCAGGCCGCCGCCATCCCTATAAATATCCCCTTTAATCGTTCTCTATTCATATGTCCCCTCCGCTTTGCAGAAAGCGAGACTGCCAGGCAATGCCGCCAGCCCCAATGGCATGCGCGGCATCGGCCCGTATGGCCCTTTTACATATATAATATAATATAATCATATCACGGAGAAGAGTATATCACAAGCATGCGTATAAGTAAACAGTTTGCCTTTCTTCGCAGAATCGGATCGTTGCTCCGGACCGCCTACTTTCTGGTAAGCCATGCGACAATCCCCTGCTTTTGGCCTTTATTCCACGAAAAACGTTGACACGGCCGCCGTTTTGCATTAATATGGTATCATCTAGTCGCGCAGTGCTTTCATAACGCCGCAAATTGTGCTAGATTATACGTTTTTTCTACCGTTATTGACTCCGCCTAATGACAGCGGCACAATGGCTGTGAAGTTAGTTTTTGGAAGGCCACCGTCCTTGCCGGGTTCAATACTATGTTTACGCGAGGCATGAATTCAATGAGAATCCTTTTTATCGCTCCCTCATTTGGGAAAAATCTGTTGACCCAAGGGTTGACATCGCCGACAATCGCAACGGCGAAGGGCAAGACTTACGCCATCATGCCCAACCTCACCGGGCTGATCTTCGCCACGCTGACCCCTGAAAAACATACTTTCATCTATGTTGACGAGGAGATCGAGGATATCGACTTCAATCTGAAAGCGGACCTCGTGGCGATCTCGTCAATGTCAGCACAGTCGAACCGCGCCTACCATATAGCCGCCAAATTTATGGCACGCGGCGCGCGCGTTGTGATCGGCGGCATACACGCCAGCGTGATGAGCGAGGAGGTGGCCGAGTACTGCGACTCAGTCGTCGTCGGCCAGGGCGAGAACATATGGCCCGTCCTGCTCGAAGACTTCGAGAAAGGCGAGTTGCGCAAGTTCTACTACGCCAAGGATTTCCCGCCTGTCGAGCGCTTCGTGAGCCCCAAATATGATGCGTGCAAGTATGATCAGTACTATTCCTTCCCCATACAGGCGACGCGCGGCTGCCCATACAGCTGCGAGTTCTGCTCCATCAAGCATTCGAGCGGCCACAGGTACCTGATGCGCCCCATCGAGGATGTAGTGAGCGACATAAATAAGGCGGAGAAGCTCAACGGCCCCAAGGGCAGGTACGACCGCAAGGGCTTCTATTTTGTGGACGACAACCTCTATGTCAACCGCGAGTACACGAAGAATCTGTTCACGGCAATGGCAGGGCTGGACATAACCTGGGACGGGCAGGGCACGATGAACACGGCGAGCGACGAGGAGGTCGTGAAGCTCATGGCCAATAGCGGCTGCCTCAGCTTCAGTTTCGGCTTCGAATCCATAAACGCCGAGAGCCTCAAGGAGTCTAACAAGCCCAAGTGCAACGTCATCACCGACTACCAAGATGTCGTCCGCAACCTGCAGAAGCATGGCATAGCGGCCGGCGGCTATTTCATCATGGGCTTCGACGGCGACCATGTGGACGTGTTCAAGCGGACGCTGGACTTTGTCAGCGATCTCGGCATATTCCAGGCCTTCGTCAGCCTGCTCACCCCCTTCCAGGGGACGGAGCTGTACCGCAGGATGGATGGCGAGGGCAGGATATTCGAGAAGCATGGGCAGTTCTACAATTCATGGACCTGCACATACACGCCCAAGAACATGAGCGTCAGGGAACTGCAGGCAGGCTTCCGCTGGCTCAACCAGCAGCTAGCCACACAGGAGTACGTCAAAAATGCCATGGAAAGGTTCTGGGAGGATATGGCGCTAGGCAACAGCGCCAAGACGCTCAAGCTCTCCGAAAGGCTGCTGCTTATAGCCATCTCCTTATTCAAACTGCACAGCAAGGCCCACAAAGCCCAGAGGGATTTCCTGTACTGGGCGGCCTTCCACCCCAATGCCCGGAATATGCGGATGATACTGTGGTCGATGCTGCGCTGTGAGCTCGTCGATAGGCTGCACGTCAGGGAGAGCTTCGACCCCGCCGAGCACAGGAGGCTCGAGGCGCTCGAGGCCGAGGCCGAAAACAAGGCCGAAAACAAGGCCATGGCAAACCCCGCGTAGCGGGCCCTGTCGGAAAATAGTATTAAATGGACGCACAGGCGGCCGCAGCGCAAAGCTCCGGCCGCTTTTTTTCAGCCGCCCTCGCGATTTTCGGTGCGCACCTTCGGCTGGCACGCCAAGACTGCGCGGCCGATGTGCCAGGGCTGCGGCGGCTATGCCAAGGCTGCGCTTGCTATGCCAGGGCCGCGCTTGCTATTTTCATTTTCCAATATAGTTTTTGGATAATTCGATGGTTTCTGTTATATTTGCCCGAAAATCGTTGACATTGCCCCCTACCATGCATTAATATAGTATTGTCTGGTCTAAGCGCTACTTCGGTTCACTATGAATTGTGCCAGATCATCCGCGTTTTCCACTGATATTGGGTCTAAGCTCATTTTCGCACAGCGGGCGATTCGCTGCGTGGAAATAACCTTTGCATTTGTAAACTTTATTTTCACACAGGCTTTAAGCCGCAGCGCGGCAATGGCGGGGTTTGCCGCCAAAATGGCTGCACAGTGCCGCTTGTCTTGTTTAGATCCGATATGCAATTGATGTGAGGCATTAATTCAATGAGCAGAATAATTTTTGTAAACCCCTCTTTTGGGAAGAACCTCCTGCCAGGGGGCCTGACTTCCTCCACCGTCGAATCGTTAAAAGGCAAGACCTACAGCATCATGCCCAGCCTTACTGGGCTGATCTTCGCCGCGCTGACCCCTGACAAGCATACATTCATCTATGTCGACGAAGAGATCGAGGAGATCGACTACGACGGCCTGAAGGCGGATCTGGTCGCGATCACCGCGATATCGGCGCAGTCAAACCGGGCCTACTATATCGCCAGCGAGTTCGCGAAGCGCGGGGCGCGCACCGTGATCGGCGGCATACATGCCAGCGTGCTGAGCGAGGAGGTGGCCGAGCATTGCGACGCGGTCGCCGTCGGGCAGGGCGAGAACATATGGCCCGCCATACTTGAGGATTTCGAAAAGGGTGCGCTGCGCAAGTTCTACCGCGCCACGGATTTCCCGCCTGTCGAGCATTTCGTGAGCCCCAAATACGACGCGTGCAAGTACGATCAGTACTATTCATTCCCCATACAGGCGACGCGCGGCTGCCCGTACAGCTGCGAGTTCTGCTCCATCAAGCATTCGAGCGGCCACAAGTACATAATGCGCCCCGTCGAGGAGGTCGTGGGCGACATAAGGAAGGCGGAGAAGCTCAACCGCCCCGCGGGCAAGCTCGACCGCAAGGGCTATTACTTTGTGGACGACAACCTCTACGTCAACCGCGAATACACGAAGAAGCTGTTCACGGCAATGGACGGGCTGGGCATAACCTGGGACGGCCAGGGCACGGTGAACACGGCGAGCGACGAGGAGGTCGTGAAGCTCATGGCCAAGAGCGGCTGCATCAGCTTCAGTTTCGGCTTCGAATCCATAAACGCCGAGAGCCTCAAGGAGTCTAACAAGCCCAAGTGCAACGTCGTCACCGACTACCAAAATGTCGTCCGCAACCTGCAAAAGCATGGCATAGCGGCCGGCGGCTATTTCATCATGGGCTTCGACGGCGACCATGTGGACGTGTTCCGGAGGACGCTGGAATACGTCGGCGAGCTCGGCATATTCCATGCCTTCATCAGCCTGCTCACCCCCTTCCCCGGCACGGTGCTGCACGAAAAGCTGGCCAGTGCCGGCAGGATATACGAGACGAAATGGCACCTCTTCAACACCTGGACCTGCGTGTTCACCCCCAAGAACATGAGCTCTGAGGAGTTGCAGACTGGCTTCCGCTGGCTCGGCCGCCAGCTGGCCTCGCCCGAATATATCAGGAAGACCATGGAAAAGTTCTGGGACGACCTCGCGCTGGACAACAACAGCAAGACGCTGAACATCGTCGAGAGGCTGGTGCTCATCGGCCTTGCCACAGTGAAAATGCGCGGCCTGTTCAATAAGACGCGCCGGGATTTCCTGTACTGGGCGGCCTTCAACCCCAAAGCCCGCAATATGAGGTTCATACTGTGGGCGCTGCTCCGCAGCGAGATGGTGTCGATGATGAGCAGCAAGGTGACCTACGACCCGGCCGAGCTCCGCAAGCTCAATGCGGCCAAGGCTAAGGACGGGGTGAAGGACGGAACCAATGCGAAGGACGGCGTTGCCGCAGACCCCGCCTAAGGCGGGGCACGGCGAAGGATTGGGCCGGTACGCGGCAGCAGACGGACATGCATTGGGCTGGATCCGAAGGTATGGAAGGGCCGGCCGCGCGGCGGCAGCAGGGCACAGGCGGAAAAATTTTGTATGGAGATTTTTGTTGACAAGCGCTTTTAAATTTTGTATACTACACACAATACATTGCGAACATTCAATACTGATCTCCGGCCGAAGCGTGGCTGAGGCCTGCACGATGGTTTTAGCCGGAGGACAGTATAAAATGCTATGACGGAGTTTCCCGCCCCGTAAGGGCGTTGCAGAGAGTCGGCGTATGCTGCGAGCCGATACGCCTGTGGGTCAGGGTTCTCGCTCCTGAGCAGGGTTTCCTAACAGGCAGGCAGGCGCCCGCCATATTAAGAAGCCCCGGCAGGCCCCGTTATCATGGCCAAGGGTTTGATGGAACCCGATGAGTGATCGGCTACGGCCGATAAGCAGGGTGGTACCGCGGTATGATTATCGTCCCTGAAGCATGCGCTTCAGGGTTTTTTATTATGCCGGCGGGGGTAGGCCCGGGCCTTAACCGGTCCGGATCCGGCACCATGCCGCCGCGAATGCGAAGCATATGGCCAAAATGCCATCGGGTTTCCAAGCCCGGCATCATACATATTATGGAAGGAGCAAAACAAATGGAGACTAGGAAGATCAAGATTTTTGACACTACATTGCGCGATGGGGAGCAGTCGCCCGGCTGCAGCATGAACCTCAAGGAGAAGATAGAGATGGCCAAACAGCTTGAACGCATGCGCGTCGACGTGATCGAGGCCGGCTTCGCCATCTCATCCCAGGGCGACTTCGTATCGGTGAAGACCATCGCCGAGACCGTGAAGGACTGCACAGTCGCGAGCCTGGCACGTGCCTCCGAGAAGGACATCGACCGCGCCTGGGAGGCCGTCAAAGGGGCTGCCGACCCGCGCATCCACCTCTTCCTCGCCACATCGCCGCTTCACATGGAATACAAGCTGCATATGGCGCCCGACGATGTCTACGAAATGGCCGTCGCCATGACTGCGTACGCGGCAAAATACTGCCCCAACATCGAGTTCTCCGCAGAGGACGCCACGCGCAGCAACTGGAAGTTTCTGGCAAAAGTCATCGAGGGCGTCATCGCGGCGGGCGCGACCACCGTCAACCTGCCGGACACCGTTGGCTACACCCTGCCGGACGAACATTATGCCTTCTTTATGCGCATGCGCGAGATGGCGCCTTCGCTCAACGATGTCACCATCTCCTCGCATTGCCATAACGATCTGGGCCTCGGCGTCGCCAACAGCCTGGCGGCCATCAGGGCCGGCGTGAGCCAGGTCGAATGCACGGTGAACGGGATCGGCGAGCGGGCGGGCAACGCGGCCATGGAGGAGATCGTCATGGGCCTATACACGCGGAAGGACTATTACCAGGCGGAGACGGGCATCGCCACATCCGAGATAGTCCGCTCGTCCAGCCTGCTGACGCGTATAACCGGCGTCAAGGTGCAGCCGAACAAGGCCATAGTCGGCGAGAACGCCTTCGCCCACGAGGCCGGCATCCATCAGCACGGCGTCATGCAGAACCGCGCCACCTACGAGATAATGACGCCCGAATCCGTAGGCCTTAACAAGAACAACCTGGTGCTCGGCAAGCACTCCGGCAAGCACGCCTTCAAGGCCCGCGTCGCCTCCCTGGGCTACAGCCTGGACGATGCCGAGCTGGAAATGGCTTTTGAAAAATTCAAATCCCTTGCGGACAAGAAAAAAACCGTATATGATAGAGATATTGAGGCCCTGGTCGCCAAGGAGGCCGTACAGGTCCCCAGGATCTACCGCCTCAACAGCTTCGTCATAAACAGCGGCAACACGATCACCTCGACGGCCGTGCTCAAGATGACCCACAACGACCGGACCATAGAGAAGGTGTCGCGCGGCGAGGGGCCGATAGACGCCGCCTTCAAGGCCATAGAGAAGATCGTCGGGCGCGAGCTTGCGCTGGAGGATTACCAGCTCGGCTCCGTCACTGAGGGCGAGGACGCGCTGGGCGACGCCCTGGTGAAGATAAAGACCGCCGACGGCGCCGTGTTCTCCGGGCGCGGGCTATCCACGGACGTGATAGAGGCGAGCATACACGCCTACGTAAACGCCGTCAACAAGATGATATACGCCGAAAAGGAAGGCATGTACAGCGACGCCGTGCTGGAAAAGCGGGCGGCAAAGCGCTCCCGCTGATGCGGCGGGCGGGGTGATCCCAACCGGCGCAGGCCGGGGGCGCCGGGCGGCGAAGCCTCAACAGGCGCAGGCCGGGGCGGCCCCGCGCATAATTATATTACATGAGAGGAGAACGATACAGACATGGGCATGACAATGACTCAAAAGATCCTGGCCGCGCACGCCGGCATGGAAAGCGTCAAAGCCGGGCAGTTCATAGAAGCGGAGCTTGACATCGTGCTGGCGAACGACATCACCGGCCCCCCTGCTATAAAGGAGTTCGCGCGCATGGGCACGGGGAAGGTCTTCGACACCGACAAGGTCGTACTCGTCCCCGACCATTTCACGCCAAACAAGGACGTGAAATCGGCCGAGCAGTGCAAGATACTGCGCGAGTTCGCCTCGCGCCAGTCCATAAAACACTACTTCGAGGTAGGCCAGATGGGGATAGAGCACGCGCTGCTGCCGGAAAAAGGGCTCGTCGTGGCGGGCGACGCCGTTATCGGCGCCGACTCGCACACCTGCACCTACGGCGCCCTCGGCGCCTTCGCGACCGGCATAGGCTCCACCGACATGGCGGCCGGCATGGCCACCGGCCGGGCCTGGTTCAAGGTCCCCGCCGGCATAAAATTCAGCCTCATCGGGAAGCCCGGCCGCTGGGTGAGCGGCAAGGACGTGATCCTGCATATCATAGGCATGATAGGCGTCGACGGCGCATTGTACAAGTCCATGGAATTCATGGGCCCCGGCCTCGAATGGCTGTCGATGGACGACCGTTTCGCCATGGCCAACATGGCCATAGAGGCCGGCGCAAAGAACGGCATATTCGCCGTAGACGAAAAGACGACGGAATACATGCGCACGCACGCGTACAAGGGCGGCAGCTCATTCAAGCGCATACAGGCATTTGCGCCCGACAGCGGCGCACCCTACGAGCGGTCCTTCGAGATCGATCTCTCCAAGATCCGCCCGACAGTGGCGTTCCCGCATCTCCCCGACAATACCCGCGCCATCGACGATGTGGGCGAGGTGCGCATCGACCAGGCAGTCATAGGCTCCTGCACAAACGGCAGGATCAGCGACATGCGCGTGGCCGCTGAGATCCTGAAGGGCAGGAAGGTGGCGGACGGCGTCCGCTGCATCATATTCCCTGGGACGCAGAATATCATGCTCGAATGCGTCAGGCTCGGCTACGCCGAAATATTCATAGAGGCCGGGGCCGTGCTCTCCACCCCGACATGCGGGCCCTGCCTGGGCGGCCATATGGGGATACTCGCCGCAGGCGAACGCGCCATATCGACGACGAACCGGAATTTCGTGGGCAGGATGGGCCATGTGGACTCCGAGGTCTATCTCGCGAGCCCCGCCGTCGCTGCGGCCTCCGCCGTAAAAGGCTATATCGCGGATCCAGGCAGCTTATAGCGCCGGCTGCGTATAAGTTCCGGTTGCTTATAGCGCCAGCGGCTTTCCGCATGGCAGGGCGGTCGCGCCCCACGCTTCTGCGGCGCAGTCCAGGCTGCAACTAATGCTGCTTATGCTAAATTATGGAATTTTATGAAAGTTATTTTTTATAGTAGTTTTTGTGGCGGCCGGATGGCCGCAATGGAGGCAATTTATGGGAAAGGCCTTTAAATATGGCGACAATGTAGATACCGATGTCATAATCCCTGCGCGCTACCTGGTCACTTCGGACCCCGAAGAGCTGGCCGCGCACTGCATGGAGGACATCGACAAGGACTTTGCCGGCACCGTGCGCCCTGGCGACATCATAGTGGCTGGCAAGAATTTCGGCTGCGGCTCATCGCGCGAGCACGCGCCCCTAGCGATCAAGGGCGCCAAGGTCGCCTGCGTGATCGCCCCCACCTTCGCCAGGATATTCTACCGCAACGCATTCAATACGGGCATGCCCATCCTGGAGTCCGCAGAGGCGGCGGCCAGGATCCAGGCCGGCGACGAGGTGGAGGCCGATTTCGCCACGGGGCTCATCCGCAATATCACCAGGGGCGAGCAGTACCAGGCCGAGCCCTTCCCGCCGTTCATATCGCGGCTGATAGAGAGCGGCGGGCTGGCGGAATATGTAAGTTCGCAGAACGGGGGTGCCGAATGAATTTCAATATAGCGCTTATACGGGGCGACGGCATCGGCCCCGAAGTCACCGACGAGGCCGTGAATGTGCTCAACGCGGTGGGCAAGGCCTTCGGGCACAGCTTCACGTTCAGGCAGGCCTTGGCAGGCGGCGCGGCAATAGACGCACTGGGCGCCGCCCTGCCCCCTGAGACGCTTGCGGCATGCAGGGCCTCGGATTCCGTGCTGCTCGGCGCGGTGGGCGGGTGGAAATGGGATGTGCTGCCTGGCGATCAGCGCCCGGAGACGGCCCTGCTCGGCCTGCGCAAGGAACTGGGGCTTTACGCGAACATCCGCCCCGCCATCCTCTTCAGCGAGCTGGCAGGCGCCTGCCCGCTGCGCCCTGAGCTGATCGGTGGCGGGCTTGACATCGTCATCGTGAGGGAACTGACGGGCGGCATCTATTTCGGCGACAAGGGCACTGGGCAGGACGGCGCGGAAACCTACGCCTACGATGTAGAGCGCTACTCCGAATCCGAGGTGCGCCGCATCGGCATAAGCGCCTTCGAGATGGCCCGCAAGCGCGGCAAGCGGCTCACGAGCGTGGACAAGGCGAATGTGCTCGAAAGCTCCCGGCTATGGCGCCGCGTCATCACGGATCTGGGCGAGGGCTACCCCGATGTGGAACTCAGCCACATGTACGTGGACAATGCGGCCATGCAGCTGGTGCGCTGCCCCAAGCAGTTCGATGTCATAGTCACCAGCAATATGTTCGGCGACATACTTTCCGACGAGGCCAGCATGATCACCGGCTCCATCGGCATGCTGCCCTCCGCCAGCCTCGCGGCCGGCAACTTCGGCATGTACGAGCCGATCCACGGCTCCGCCCCTGACATCGCAGGGCAGGGCAAGGCGAACCCCATCGCCTCCATCCTGTCCGCAGGCATGATGCTACGATATACATTCGGGCTTCTGGACGAGGCCGCCGCTGTCGAGCGGGCCGTCAAGGCCGTGCTTGCCCAGGGCTACAGGACGCCCGACATGGCCGGCGCCACGCCGGGCGGCGATATCACGGCCGTCGGCACTGCCGAAGCGGGCAGGCTGATCGCCGCCGCCGTGGCCGCGCAGGCCGGGCAGCCGTAAGCCTCGGACGCAACAAGCCGCTTGGGCGCAGGGCCCCGGCCGGCACA
>JAIRSA010000112.1 GCA_031255695.1 Eubacteriales Family XIII. Incertae Sedis bacterium
TAGTCCAGCATGAACGGCAGCGATGTCATCGCGTACTGCGTCTCGCTCGCCTGCGTCAACCCTAGATCCTGGAAAAACTCAACCACCGGGCGATCATTCAGCGATTTCAGTATATGCCCCTCGCTTGAGGTTATGAGCGCCTCCTTGTTGAGTATCTTGGATTTCGATATAGTGGCAATGAAGAACTTCGGGCACACGTCGCCGTATATCAGGATCATAGACATGCAGTCCCTGTAATGCTCCCCGTCGTAGATCATGAAGCAGTTCGCGAAGTCCAAGGTGTCGTCGACGGACAGCGTGCCGAATACAGGCACGCCGCCGGACGCCTTGGTCAGCACGTTCACATACTCGTCCCCGGAGTTATTTAGCATAAACGGCGCGAATGCAAGTACAAGCGCGGGTGCCCCGTCATGCCCCGCAGCGGCGTCCGCGTAAGACTTCGCGATGACCTTGCCCGCCTCGTTCTCTAGCGAAGGCGTTACCACCGGGACAAACTCTACATCGTCGCTCGTCATGACCACGAGCGCGAGCATCAGCCCCCCCAGCCGCCCCGGCACGGCCTCGGCCGCCGTGATCGTCCCCGCAATGTGGAACGGCAGCTCCTCCGCAAGCGCCTTTACAACGCCGGAAAATACAAACTCGTAGTGGCAGGCGATAATGCCTACCGTGTTCTTCAGCAGCGGCCCGCCGGCATCCAGCTGCCCCTTCAGCTCGCTCACCGCGAGCTTTACATCATCGATCTCTTCCGTGTAAGCAGTAAGTGTTTTGATCATCGAAATCCCCCCTGTACATATTGCATATACCTATTAAATCTTTGCCTCTTCTGCCCTTCTCCCTTTCTGCCATTTTGGCGCCTCCGCCGAAACGGGGGCACACCACAAGCGCGATCCGCCGCCTGCTGGGCACAGCGCAACAAAGCGCCGTCCGCAGCCATGTGCACGTGATGCGGCTGCGTCGCAATCTTATATTCAAATTTTACCATAAAATTTTATATAAAACAATCTTTTCCCAAGAGTATTTTAGTATCTTTGGCTGAAGGGATGGGTCTCCTATACTGTCCATCGACTAAAACCAGGCATCCCCGCGCCAGATTTGTTGCTATGTTTCAGCTGCGCCCCAAGCTGCGTATAAATCAAAAATTTATCTCGCATATTGCGCCGCCATTGTGTAAAATATATTTGTATGGATATTTGCCAAATCTCTACAAAACTAGAAGGGGAAGCAGAGGAAAATGAAATTTTTGCATATAGCGGATCTGCATATCGGCAAGACCGTTAACGGCTTCTCCATGGCGGAACCGCAGGCCGAAGTGCTGGGCCAGATCGCCGCGCTTGCGAGGGGGCGCGCGCCAGGCGCGGTCGTGATCGCGGGCGACATCTACGACAAGCCCATGCCCGGCGCGGACGCCGTAAGGATATTCGACCGCTTCCTGACCGAGCTTTCGGAAACAGGCGCGGCGGTGCTCGCCATACCGGGGAACCACGACGCGCCGGAGCGCATAGGCTTTGCCGGCAAAATAATGGAAAAACACAATGTCTTCATGTGCGGGCCCTTCGACGGCCGGCCGCAGGCTGTGCGGCTGGAAGACGAATTCGGCGGGATCAATTTCTTCATGCTGCCATTCATCAACCCGCGGGCGGCGAGGCGCTTTTTCGGCGAGGCCGCGGCCGAAAGCTACGACAGTGCGTTGCGGGCCGCGGTAGGCGCGGCAGATGTGGATTTTTCTTCTAGAAATGTGCTAATAGCCCATCAGTTCGTCATATCCGCAG
Source organism: Eubacteriales Family XIII. Incertae Sedis bacterium (assembly GCA_031255695.1). Classification (GTDB taxonomy): domain Bacteria; phylum Bacillota; class Clostridia; order Peptostreptococcales; family Anaerovoracaceae; genus JAISED01. The sequence goes on from JAIRSA010000112.1 coordinate 1,770, forward strand.
GATGCGAGCCTGAGCGCTCGGATTCCGAGGCGGGCCCTGTCGGCGGCCTGGACAGTGTGGACGCCAGTGTTTTTTCGGGCTTCGACTATGTGGCGCTGGGCCATCTGCATGGCGCGCAGCATGTAGGCCTGCCGCATATACGCTACGCCGGCTCGCCGCTGAAATACTCATTTTCGGAATGGCGGCACAGCAAGGCCGCGCTTTCCGTCGAAATCCGCGAGAAAGGCCATATCTCCATCCAAAGCCTGCCGCTCACGCCCCTGCATGACATGCGCAAGATCAGGGGCCCGCTTTCCGAACTGCTCAGCGGCGAAATCGCTGGCCAGGGCGACAGGCAGGACTACATGCACGTGACGCTCACCGACGATGACGAGATCATAGACGCCATAGGCAAGGTCCGGAGTGTCTATCCCAACGTGATGGCGCTGGCCTTCGACAACAGGCGCACCCAAGAAGCGCCAGCCGCCTGGGAACCCGGCAGCATAGAGGGCCTTTCGCCATTCGGGCTGTTCGAGGCATTCTTCGCCGCGCAGAACGGCGCCCCCATGAATGGGCGGCAGGCCGCTATCGCCAAAGAGCTGCTGGAAGGCGGGATCGGAGGGCTGCCATGATCACACGCACGGAATACACGGCATCAGCGCCGTCAGCTACGTGCACACTGCGGAGCGGAATCATAGGTCTGCCAATGGCGTGCAAGGAATACACGGCATCGGCGCCGGCGGCTGCGGGCTCGCCGCAGGGCGGGATCGGAGGGCTGCCATGAGGCCGCTTGAACTCACTATGAGCGCCTTCGGGCCCTATGCGGGCTGCCAGCGCATAGACTTCCGGCGCGTGGGCGCCGGCGGCATCTACCTTATAGCCGGCGACACCGGCGCGGGGAAAAGCTCTATATTCGACGCCATTTCGTATGCCCTTTTCGGCGAGGCCAGCGGCAGGGAACGCTCTGACCGCATGCTCCGCAGCGATTTTGCCGATCCGGGGGCAAAGACATACGTCAGGCTCGCCTTTGAATGCGGCGGGCTGGAATATACGGCCGAGCGCAGCCCGGAATACCTCCGCCCCAAATCCCGTGGCAGCGGCTTCACCAAGGAGGCGGCGGCCGCCCATGTCACGCTGCCGGACGGCCAGGCCGTCAGCGGCATACGCCAGGCCAACGAGAAGATCGAGGAGATACTGGGCATAAACCGCGACCAGTTCTCGCAGATAGTGATGATAGCCCAAGGCGATTTCCGGCGCTTCCTGCTCAGCGAGACAAAGGACAGGGCCGCCATACTGAGGCGCATATTCGGCACGGGCAGGTTCAAGGCCTTCCAGGAAGAGCTCAAGCAGAAGATGCTGGAGCACAAGCGCGCCTTCGAAGACGGGACGCGCAGCTTCCTACAGTATGCAGATGGGATCGCAAGCACCGAAGGCTTTGAAGCCGCAGCGATGATAAACTCATGGAAGGAAAGTGCCGATATATACAAAGCGGGAGAGCTTGCGTCCTGGCTCGAAACGCTCATTGGGCTTGAAAGCGCCGCCATAGACAGCCGCCGCAGCGAGCTGCGCGGCGCCATGAAGGAGCAGCAGGAGTCCGCCGCCGCGCTGGCCGCGATAGAGGCCGTGAACAAGCTTTTCGACACGCTCTCGTCCAAGACAAGGCAGAGGGACGCACTGTCGGGGCGGGCGCCCGATATGGATTCCCGTCAGCGGATGGTGGACAGGGGCGCGCTCGCGCTCCGCAATGTGAAGGCCTACGATGACGCTTCCGCCAAGGCCTCGCACAGCTGCGCGGCCGCTGTTAAGTCCGCCGACACGGCCCAGGCGGATATGGCCGTCAATGAAAAGCGCCTCAGAGAGGCCGGCCTTGCCCTGGCCGGCGAAAAGGGGAAAGAGGCCGAGAGGGCGCAGCTGCGCAGGGACATAGACCGGCTCGCATCCCAGATGCCCAAATATGCCCGGCTCAGGGAGCTTGAGGCCGAGCTTGGCGCGGTGCGGCAGAAGTCGGAGGCCGCCGGGCATGCCATGCAGGCGGCCGCATCCAAGGCAGCAGGGCTGCGTGCCAAGGCCGGGTCGCTCAAGGCGGAATACGACGCGCTTGAGGGCACGGGGCTGAAGCTTGAAAAGCTTGCCGCCGAAAAAAGGGAAACGCTAGGCGCGATGCAGGGGCTTGAGGCCCTTGAGGGGCGGCTGGGCAAGCTGGCGCAGAAACGGGCGCGGCTGAAGTCGCTGCAAGGCAGCTTTGCCGATGCCGACGCCGCGTTCGGGAAGGCCGACGGGGCATTCCGGCGCCTGGAACAGGCCTTCCTTCGGGAGCAGGCGGGGCTGCTTGCGCTGGGGCTTGAGGACGGCGCGCCCTGCCCTGTATGCGGCTCGCCCGCACACCCCGCCCCGGCCGCGCCGCCGTCTGAGGCCGTTTCCGAAAACGAGGTGGCGAAGGCGCGCAGGAAGGCAGAGGACGCACGTCAAAGGCGCGAGGCGCTGGCGGGCGAATGCAGCGCCCTGAAGGGCGAGGCCGATGCCGAAGGGGCCGCCTGCATGGCGGAGGCCGCCAGGGCCGGCCTGGAGGGCGCCGGGGCGGTGGCAGCGCCCGCCGCATCCGCATCCGCCGCCGAGGCCGGGGCAGCGCCCCCCGCATCCGAATCCGCCGCCGAGGCCGGGGCAGCGCCCCCCGCATCCGAACCCGCCGCCGAGGCCGGGGCAGCGTCCGCCGCCAAATCCGCCGCCGCAACCGAGGCCGGGGCAGCGCCCCTGGCGGCATTGGCCGCCAGGCTGCCGCAGATGAGGGCGGAGCATGCCGGGCGGCTCGATGGGCTGTCCGTGCGCATAGCCGCCCTGGAGAAGGATCTCGCCCGCAGGAACAGCTGCCGCGCCGGGCTTGCTGCCATCGAGCCTGAGGAAAAGCTGCTGGCAGAAGCGCTTGCCAAGGCGGAAAGCGAACTCGGCGGCCTCAAGCTCGCCCACTCCGCACTTGAGGCGGAACACGGAGTATTGCGCGGGGATCTGGAATACGGGAGCGCAACGGAGGCTGAGGGCGGGCTCGGCCGCAAACGCTCCGCACTGGGGCAGATGGAAGCCGCCTACGAAAAGGCCGAATCCTCGCGCGGGGAGGCGTCCGCCGCCCTCGAACGGGCGGAAGCCGTGCTGAAAGAGCGGCTGGAACTGGCGTCCACGTCGTCAGGGCAGATGGCCGCGGCCGCCGAAGAATTCCATCAGGCCATACACAGCAACGGCTTCGCGGACGAAGGGGACTACCGCAGCGCACTGATGACCGAAGACAGCATAAAAGCGGCCCAGCAGGAAATCGACGACTACCATAAGGCACTGGCGCTCGCCGAACACGACGTCGCGGGCCTGCTGGCGGAGACGGCAGGCAAGGAGTACACCGACACCGGCAGCCTGCTGCCTGAGCTAGAGGCCATGGACGCACGGATCGGGCAGCTGACCGAGAGCCTGGCCGCAGCGCAGAGCATACTTGACGCAAACAAGGCCGCACAGGCAAACATGGCGGATGCCTCAGACCGGATGAAGTCGGCGGAGGCCAGATACCTGGACTACAAGACACTGTCCGACACAGCCAACGGCGATATTGGCGGGAAGGCCCGCCTCACCTTCGAGACATACCTGCAGGCCGCATATTTCACGCGCATACTGCATGCCGCGAACCTCCGCCTCTCGGCAATGAGTTCCGACAGGTACGAGTTCAGGCGGCGCGAAGCGCCCGGCAATATGCGCAGCCAGACGGGGCTTGAGCTGGATGTACTCGACAACTACACCGGGAAGGCGCGGGATGTCCGGACGCTGTCCGGCGGCGAATCCTTCAAGGCATCCCTGGCCCTTGCGCTCGGGCTCTCGGACATAGTGCAGCAGACGTCCGGCGGGGTGCGCCTCGACGCGATGTTCGTCGACGAAGGCTTCGGGGCCCTAGACTCCGAGTCGCTTGACGCAGCGATCGCCACACTCGAAGGCATGTCGGGCAGCAATCGCTCGATCGGGATCATCTCCCACGTCCGCGAGCTCAGCGAGCGCATAGACAAACAGATATTGGTAAAGCGCGGCGCCGCCGGGAGCGAGGTGTCCGTCGCCATATAATACTGTTCCCAGACCAAAACGCAGCTATGATTTAATCGGAGAACAGTATAAGGCAATCGCCGCAAGGAGGGGTTATGAGAAAATTTTTAAAGGAGTTCAGCGATTTCGCCTTCAAGGGGAACGTCATGAACCTCGCGATAGGCGTGATCATAGGCGCGGCTTTCCAGGGGATGGTGGCCTCGCTGACCACTAACATACTGTCGCCCGTCATCGGCCTGTTCGCGGGCGCGAATTTCGAATCGCTGCATATTGTCGTTCTGGGCGTGGAAATAAAGTACGGGGCATTCGCCACCAGCCTGATAAATTTCCTTATAATGGCAATGGTGGTCTTCCTGCTCGTGAAGCTGCTGACATCCGCCGCGAAACACCTGTCGCACGAAGAAAAGAAAGCAGAGGAGCCTAGGAAATGCCCCTACTGCATGATGGAGATCGCCAAGGGCGCCACGCGCTGCCCGCACTGCACGTCCATGCTCGACGGGAGCGCCGCGCCGGCCCACTGCGCCACCTAGCCGCGCAGCCCATGGCGGCGCCTGGCCAGCATGGCCCATGGCGGCGCCTGGCCGCGCAGCCCATGGCGGTACCTGGCCGCGCCGGCCCATGGCGCACCTGCGTTTATTATGTGTTTATTGGCTTGAGATGAGATCAGAAAGGCAGACATTATGAAGATAACAGAATTATTGTCGAGAAAACGGACATTCTCCTTTGAGGTTTTCCCGCCAAAGGACGGGCAGCCCTTGGAGCCGCTGCTCGCGACGCTGGACGAGCTTTACCGCTTTGGGCCGGATTTCATCAGCTGCACCTACGGCGCCGGCGGCACGAACAAGGGGCGCAATGTCGAGATCTGCGGCTCTGTCATCAATAGCGGGCACACCGCCCTATCGCATTTCACCTGCATTGGCGGCAGCCGCGCGGATCTCATGGAGGTCATGGACAGCTACACGGAGATCGGCATCGAGAATGTGCTTGCCCTCAGAGGCGACCTGCCGGCTGGCTGGGAGGGCACGCGCGGCGACTTCCCGCATGCGGACGGGCTGCTCGCCTTCCTTAAAGAAAAAAGGCCCTCGCTCTGCATAGGCGTGGCCGCCTATCCGGAGAAACACATCGAGGCGCCCTCATTCGGGTCGGACATCGGGCACCTCAAATCCAAGCAGGCCAACGGGGCCGATTTCATGACGACCCAGCTGTGCCACGACATCGATGCCCTGGACGGCTTCATCGAGCGTGTCCGCGCGGCGGGCGTCACCATGCCCATTATCGCGGGGCTGATGCCCGTCCTGTTCAGGGAGGGCACGATCAGGATGACGCTGTCCAACGGCTGCTCCATACCGCGCGGGCTTGCCGAGATCATAGGCAGGTACCCCGACTCCCCCGCCGACTTCAAGAAGGCCGGCAAGGAGTACACGGCCCGCCAGATCGAACGCCTGGCGAATTCGGGCATTGACGGGCTGCATATATATTCCATGAATAGGCATGAGGATATTTCCGATATATTGGCTGCCGCCGGGACGGCCTGGCGCACAGACGGAGGGCGAGATGAGCAAAGCTGATTTCATTTTCAAGAATATGTGCCGTGACATACTGGAGAACGGTTTTTCGTCCGAGGGCCAGGTCGTGCGCGCCAGATGGGAAGACGGCACGCCGGCCCACACCATAAAGCGTTTCGGGGTGATCAGCCGCTATGACCTCTCCGACGAATTCCCCGCCCTGACACTGCGGCCGACCCCGCTGAAACTCTGCGTCGAGGAGATGCTTTGGATATGGCAGAAGAAGTCCAACGACACGGCCGCGCTGTCGAGCGGCATATGGGACGCCTGGGCGGATGCGGGCGGCACTATTGGCAAGGCCTACGGCTATCAGATGGGCCTCAAGCACAAATTCGCCCAGGGTGAGATGGATCAGGTCGACAATGTGCTCTGGCAGCTGAAAAACACGCCCTATTCGCGCCGCATAATGACGAACATGTACAATTTCAGCGACCTTTCGGAGATGGGGCTGGAGCCATGCGCGTACAGCATGACCTTCAATGTGACGGGGGATCGGCTGAACGCCATCCTGAACCAGCGCTCGCAGGACATACTGACCGCAAACAACTGGAATGTGGCGCAGTACGCCGTCCTTGTC
>JAIRSA010000143.1 GCA_031255695.1 Eubacteriales Family XIII. Incertae Sedis bacterium
GCGTGATCCTCCTGCTGGGCGCAATGGGCTACGCCACTATGTGGGAGGCCGTGTTCGGCGATGTGGGCGTAGCGATCATCGCCATACTGAATGCCATGCGCGCCCTGCGGGTGGCCGCCGTCCCGCCCGCACACGTGCAAACATAGATCATTGCCGCGCTGCGGGACGTGGGGTCTGTAGTCCCGCCCGTACACGTGCAAAAATAGGCCATTGCCATACAGGGCAACTTTTTATTACGCAAAACGGGTTCAATACCCCGTAGTCTTGCTGCGGGGTGGTTTATTCTTGCGATTGTCGGCGGTTTTCGTTTTGCACATTGACACACGTGTTTAACACGTGTTACAATATATGCAGAAAGAGGATGATGCGGTGAAAGCAAGCGAACTAACCAAATTAGCGAGAAAGCACGGGTGCAGCATAAAACGGCATGGCGCGGAACATGACATTTGGATAAACCCGAAAACAGGAAACACCGCAAGGATCCCACGTCATCAAAGCAAGGAAGTGGCGGCCGGTACGGCCCAAAACATAATGAGGGATTTGGGGCTGAAATAGGCCATTCGTTCTGAAGCATATAAATAATAATGGAAGGATGCTTTATCATGAAATACGCATATGCGGCAATATTCACACCAGAGGAAAACGGGCAATACAGCATTAATTTCCCGGATTTGCAGGGGTGTTACACAAGTGGCGACGATATGTCGGATTCTATTTATATGGCGCAGGATGTATTATGCCTGACTTTGTATGACTTAGAGCGGGACAAAAAACCAATACCAAAGGCAAGCAAACCACAGGATGTCAAAGTGACAGGAGAACAATTTATAAGCGTCATCGCAGTAGACACTGAAACATATCGCCGATTTTATGAGAATAAGTCTGTCAAAAAAACGCTTACAATCCCTATGTGGCTGAATGAACGGGCTGAACAGGCGAATGTTAATTTTTCCGGCGTTTTGCAATCCGCGCTAAAAGAGATGTTGCATGTACAGGACTGATACTGTTCTCCGTCTAAAAACGTGGCATCTTTGCGGCTGATTCGCCCCCCTGCGTTGTTGCAACTAAGGGCGGCGGCCGTGCGCTGCTGTCCCCGCGCAGCCTGGCGCCCGCGCACGTCGGTCAGTTGGCAAAGTCCGCTCAGCGTCCGCGCACGTCCGCGCACGTCGGTCAGTTGGCAAAGTCCGCTCCGCGTCCGCGCACGTCGGTCAGTTGGCAAAGTCCGCGCGCGTCCGCGCATGCTTTCGCGAAAGCGGTTGAAAATCCGCCGCCGCTGTGATATACTCTCGTTGGCAATCGGCGGCTATGGCATTGCGGGATATGAAAGGCTTGATGGTGATGCGGGGCAGTATGGCGGACATGGAAATCGCATATAAATTGATAAGGTCGCGGCGCCGCACAGTCTCCATCCGCATTACAGGCGCGGGGGGCGTGGAGGTACGCGCGCCGCTTACGATGGCGGCGGACGAGATAGAGCGCTTTGTCCGCTCGAAGGGCGCCTGGATAGAATCGCATCTTGAAAAAACCACGCGCAAGCTGGAGAAGCGGGCCGCGTTTTCACTAGATTATGGTGCCAGTGTGCCCCTGCTCGGCAAGAGCTACATGATAGAAGCTAGGGCAGGGAACAATATTGGCTATGACGACCGCTGCGTCTTTCTGCCGCCAGGCCTGGCCGCAGATGAGATAAAGCAGGCGGTCATACTGCTTTACAGGCATGTGGCGAAGGGCTACATACAGGATCGCATCCGCGAGTTCGCGCCCATCATGGGCGTGTCGCCGGCAGCGATCAAGATCAATGGAGCGAAAACGCGCTGGGGCTCATGTTCCGGGAAAAACAGCGTGAATTTTTCATGGCGGCTCATCGTCGCGCCGCGCGAGCTCGTCGACTACGTTGTCGTCCACGAGCTTGCCCATATAAAGGCGCACGATCATTCGCCACGTTTCTGGGCGCAGGTTGAGCAGGTGCTGCCGGATTATAAAACACTGCGGCGCCGCCTGAAGGGCGTGCATGAAATGCTGGATGCCCAGGACTGGGGCTGAGGCTGACGATGGGGCACGGTCCGGCGGCATTGGCAGTGTGGCCAAGGGCGCTTGAGCGGCGCTTGGCAGCTGGGTCCGGCGGCATTTTGCAGCGCCCGGCCAGCCTGGCGGCATTTTGCAGCGCAGGCCGGGCCAATGGCTGGGGCATGGCCCGGCGGCATTTTCCGGCGCAAGCAAGATAGGGGTGTAATAGTATGTTTCCAAAACGATCAATGGGCTTTGGCCTGAAAATAAAAAGGGGGCTTGCGGCCTTCGCTGTCCTGCTCATGTGCGCTGTGCAGTATGGCTGCGCGGCCTATGACAATTTCGCGTCGGGATTCATGGACGAGGCCTCTCCTGACGGCGCGTTCCGGATAGGGGTGTTCGAGCCGCTTACGGGGAAGGACAAGGAGTCGGGGCAGCTTGAGCGGATCGGGATTGAGCTGGCCCACAGCCTTTACCCCGATGTGCTCGGCAGGCCTATAGAACTCATCGTCTCCGACAACCGTTCCGACATCGGCGAGGCGCGGGCGGCGGCGGAGTACCTGGCCGACAAGGGCGTCTGCATCGCATTGGGCAGCTACAGAAGCACATTGTCGCTTGCAGGCGGCGAAGTGTTCAGCGAACGGGGGATCCCCGCCATTTCCATTACAAATGCGAACCCGCTCGTGACCAATACGAACGAGTACTATTTCAGGGTGAGGTACGTCGAGGCATTTCAGGGCGTCGCCGCCGCGAAATACGCCGCTGAGGAGCTGCAGGCCGGGAGCGCCGCGATAATGCGCGAGATAGACAATGATTATGCGGAGGCGCTGTGCCAGTCGTTCAGCGACAAGTTTATTTCACTGACCGGGAATGGGGAGGCCATAACGCATACCTCGGATTATGAGGCGGGGACTGCGGACTTTGCCGCCGAACTGAACGCGATCAAGGAGACAGGCACGAGCGTGATCTTTGTCCCGTCGAGCGCAGAGGCCGCGCTCGAGATCGCGCGGCAGGCCGACGCGCTGGGGATCGGGGCGATATTCCTGGGGACAGATCTTTGGGAAGAGTCGGAGGCACTCTTGAAGGCGACGGACAGCGCAGTCCTGAGCAGGATGGCGTTTTCGTCGGATTATGGGCAGAACGCGGAGCAGTCCGAACTGGCGACAATATTCACGCGCGCCTATAAGGAGAAATTCGGATCGGACGGCGAACCCGACCACGCCGTGGCGCTGGGCTTCGATGCCTATATGCTGGCGCGTGACGCCATCGAGAGGGCGGGCGAAAACGCTGGGGCGGGCGCCGTCAGGGGCGCATTGGCCTCGACGAAGTCGTACCCAGGGGTTTCGGGCAATATCACGTTTGACGAGAATGGCGATCCCATAAAGTCCGTCTCCATCATGCGCCCGATCGACGGGAAATTTGTGAATATATACACAGCAGAGCCCAACTGGGGGCCGGTGCCGCCCGAAGGGCCCGAAGAGGCCGATGAGTAGCAGCGGCAGCGGCCATTCCGCCTGCCCTATCGCGCATGCGCCTGAAAAGGCCCCGGAATAGCGGGTCTGTGGCTAATTTGCGCCGGAAGCGCCCGCCTCTGCCCACCTAGCCTTGGGCGGCGGTTATTTCCTCTTTAGTCATGCTTGTGACGGTGCCCTCTGCCCACCTAGCCTTGGGCGGCGGGCTTCATCCGCCCCGCGCCTGCCATAATCGTTGGCAGCCCCGCCGTCACTCTACGTAGCGGATCTCGATGCCAGGGGCCTGTGTAAGGAATACAGCGGTCCCGTAGCAGAGCCCGAAGGATACGATATCGCCGGGCTTGAAGTCCCTGTGGGCATCCTCGATGTCCAGGATCGTGTGGTCGCTGGAAGCGCCCAGCACGGTGACGCCCTCGTCCATTGGCACGAGCTGATCCGCCCAGGCATAGTCGACCCGCCCGATCGCGGCCAGTGCGCGCCTGCGTATGCCGCGATCCTCGTAGACAGGCTTGTTGCGGAACGCGTCGAACATGATCTCGCCGATAGGGTGGGAGGGCTTGGATTTGACTTCTATTATCTCCGCACGCAGCGTGAACACGTCATTGTGCAGAAAATCCGTCTCATATTCCCACAGATCCGCCAGATCCCGCCCGATGACTATATTTTCGCCTATCCTCAGATTGTTTATCTTCGACGGCATATTTTTGTCCATGATGCGCGGGAACGATGTGGAGGCGCCGCCGGATATGATCCCAAGAGGGCGGCCGATCGCCTGCTCTACCATTTCCGCTATCTCCGCGAATTCGCACATTTTTTCTACGGTGGGCGCAATCGAGCCATAGCAGCCCAGGTTGGTCCCGATCCCTGCCAGTTCCAGATGGCTGAATCTCTTTTCGACGGCCAGGGCGCAGTCGGCCAGTTCGCCCCTGTCCCATATCCCCTCGCGCAGGTCGCCCATTTCCGCCATGAGCAGCACGCCGTGGCGCTTGCCTTGGGCCGCAGCCTCGCGGTCCAGCAGTTCCAGCACCGCGAGTTCCGAATTCAGGCTTATATCCGCTAGGCGGACGACCTCCGCTGCCTCGCTGGGCATGGGCAGGCGCAGCATCATGAGCGGCAGATCGATGCCCGCCCTCCGTGCGCCGTCCAATTGGCCGAGGCGCGACGACGCGATGTAGCTGCAGCCCCCGCGCGCTATGGCGGCGGCGCACTCCGGCAGCCCGGAGCAGCCCTTGATCACCCCTGCTACGCTGATGCCGAGCTCGGCGCAGCGCCGGACAGTCTCTCGCGCATTATGTTCCAGCTTGCGCAGATTCACTTCAATACTAGGATACATCCTCAATCCCCCCTATCTTGCCGGGACATTACGCCCCGCTAAAAGCTTGCGCCCGCAAAGGCCGGCTCGTCCGCCAGCCCCGCCAGGCGATTCCGCCCGCCAGCCCCGCTAAAAGCTTGCGCCCGCCAAAGACCGGCTCGTCCGCCAGCCCCGCCAGGCGATTCCGCCCGCCAGGCCCGCTAGGCGATTCCGCCCGAAGCATCCACCCCGCCGGCCCCTTCCGTCCTATTGGATTCGACGAACCGCTTTATCTTCTTGCCGGTGGTCATCTCGAATTCTTCTTTCCGTATAATTATCTTCCGGATTTTTTTGAAGAGGGCCAGATCCTCGTTTATCTTGTCCACCCGGACCCACATGAACTCTTCGGCCTGCTTGGCCGTATAGCCCTCCCCAAGCTCCCTGGCCAGCAACTCTTCATCCGGGCGGATGGTCGCTACGATCAGCGTTTCGCCCGTGACATCGCCTTCGACGCCCCACACCATGCACTCCAAGACCGCCTCGTCCTGCCCGAGGTAGTATTCAAGCTCCTCTGGATAGACATTCTTGCCGTTCTTGGTTATTATGACATTCTTTTTCCTGCCTGTTATGAAGACATACCTGTCCTCATCTATATAGCCGAGATCGCCGGTATGGAACCATCCGTCTATGAGCACGTCGTCCGTGGCGGCCTGATTGCCGCAATAGCCCATCATAACGTGCCCGCCCTTCACGCATATCTCGCCGATCCCCAGCTCGTCCGGGCTGTCGATCATCCCGTCAAGGCCGGGTATCAGGTAGCCGGCGGAGCTGTTCTTGATCGCCGTGTCCGGGTTCAGCGCGCAGATCGGCGAGCATTCAGTCAGCCCGTAGCCCTGGAGCGCTATTATGCCGAAGTCCCGGATGCCCTGGAGTATGGCGGGGGCGATGGCGGCGCCGCCGCATATCACTATCTTCATCCTTCCGCCGAAGGTGGCCAGGATCTGCTTGAAGAATATGGGCGCGAGGTTGATGCCGGCCTTCTTCGTCACGGAATTGAGCCTGATTATGCGGCGCAGCAGCTTCTCCTTGCCGGTTTTCCGGGCATTCTGCCATATCTTCCTGTAAAGGTTTTCGAGTATGAGCGGGACGGCCAGCAATACAGTGGGGCGGATCTCTGCCAAGTTCTTGACGATATATTTCAGCCCCTCGCAATAGGCGATCGCCGCGCCCCGGTAAAGCGGTATAAGGAATCCGCAGGTGCATTCGTAGCAATGGTGCACGGGCAGTATGGAAAAGAATATGTCGTCCGGCGTGATGCTGACGACAGTGGGGGGCAGGACAATGCCGCAGACCAGATTTTTGTGCGACAGCATGACGCCCTTGGCGATCCCCGTCGTGCCCGAAGTGAACAGCAGCGCGCAGAGATCCGTGTTTACGATTTTGGCGTCGAAGAAAGCCCGCTTCCCTTCGCTTATCAGCGCCTTCCCCTCGTCAATGCAGGCGCTCAGCGCCAGCACGCCGTCCGCTGCCGGCGCGTCGGACAGGTTGACCAGCACACGCAGGGCGGTTTTGCCCGACTCGCGGATCTTGACGAACATATCATGGTATTTCTTCGTGAACATGGCGCATTCGGCCCCGGATTCCGCCACAAGGGCCTCTATCTCCTGCGGGCCGAGCTCCCTGTCCAATGGGACCGCCACGCCCACGCCGCAGACGGCGGCCAGGTAGGATACCGCCCATTGGTAACAGTTCTCCCCGATCACCGCGATACGCTTGCCTGTGAGCCCTTTTTCGGCGAGCGCGGTGCCGAGCGCGTCCACGTCTGCCTTCAGCTGGTTGTATGTTATCGGCCGGTACGGCAGGTCATTGCGGTCTTTCACATAAAAAGCCGTGCGCTCGCCATACAGCTCCACGCTCGACTCAAGCATCTGGCGCACGTCTGTTATCGGCCGCACGTCCCTGTACGCGAGCTTCGTGTCGCTGGATCCCCTAATCCCTTCAATCATGGCTTTTGCCTCGCGCATCTCACTTTCTTTCGTTTTCTGGTATTCGCTTTCTGTCATCTCTTCCTCCAATGCGGCCCCTAGCCGCCATAAAATCTACTGCGAAAACAATTTTCGTTACGATATCAAATGTCGCCGGCCAGCGGAAGCCTTGCCGCCGCCCCGCCCACGCCGTGTGGGCAGCGGCCGGCTTCCTGGCCAGCCCACGCCGTGTGGGCAGCGGCCGGCTTCCCGCCCCGCCCAGCATCAATGTTTTATGGCAAAACGCTTGATTTTCCTCGTAGTCGTCTTCTCGAACTCCTCGTCCCTTATGACGAAGCGCTTTATGCGTTTGTAAAGCGGCGATTTCTCGTTTATCCGGTCTATCTCCTCCTTGATGATCCGTTGCAGTTCCGCCTCGCCCAGCTTCACGCCGTGCGTTTCGGCGATGTATTCATGGTCCGGGAAAATGTCGGCGCATATGATGATGTCGCCTGTCTTGGGGCTGTCCTTGCCCCATACCACCGCTTCCGCTATATAAGGGATCTTGAGCAGGTGGTATTCCAGTTCCTCCGGCGATATGTTCTTGCCGTTTTTCGTCACGATTATATTCTTCTTCCTGCCCGTGACGAACAGGAAGCCATCCTTGTCTATATAGCCGTAATCGCCTGTATGCAGCCATCCGTCGATAAGGACCCTCGCAGTCTCTTCGGGGTCGTTGTAATAGCCGATCATCACGGAGTCGCCCTTGCAGATGATCTCGCCTATGCCGCTCTCGTCCTGCTCTATGATCCTGATCTCAGTGCCGGGCATCGGGAGCCCCGCAGCGGCGGCTTTGCTGTAGCGGTCCTTGTTGACCGCGATAATGGGGGCGCATTCGGTCATGCCGTAGCCTTGTATCATGCACACGCCCATGGCGTTGAAATCCTCGATCACCGCCGGGTCTATGGCCGCGCCGCCGGCGATCATCAGCTTCATTTCGCCGCCCATGGCCTGGTGGACCTCCTTGAACAGGCGCTTGGTGGACTTCATGTTCTGCCCGCCCACGAGCTTGGACAGCATGATGGCCTTGCGCATCTTGCCCG
>JAIRSA010000126.1 GCA_031255695.1 Eubacteriales Family XIII. Incertae Sedis bacterium
CCACTACACCCACTGAAGAAGGATTGTTTTTATGCATAAGGAATTATTGAAAATTTTCCCATTTCCCGAATATGTTATTTCGATTATAGAAATAACAATGGCAGTTATTATTGTTTTTCTTTTGGGGAGAAAAATTTGCGGAAAAATTTGTCCTTATGGATTGTTACAAGATTTAATTTATAAAATAAAATTTCCTCTAAAGATAAAGACATTTAAAGGGGATAAATATTTACGATATTTAAAGTATATACTTTTGTTTTTACCATTTGTTGAAATTAATTATGAAGATTTTGATATTCCACTAGTGATAAATATAATATCAATAGTAGTAATTTTTGTATTTATTCCAATAATAATAAGTCGTCCCTTATGCAAATATCTATGTCCATTAGGGATTATATTTGCTATAGGAAACAAAATCCCACCAAAGAAATATGAAATAAATATAGAAAAATGTACCGAATGTGGTTTGTGTATAAAAAAATGCAAGATGGATATTATTCCATATAAAAAAATAAATAGTATAGAATGTATATATTGTGGAAATTGTAAAAAAATATGTCCATGTAAGGCAATCGATAAAAAGAACCCGTTTGCCGTCGGCCGCCGCGCCTGAACGTAAATTCCTGGAAAAACAGAAAGCCCTGTATGCGGCACTCAGTGTGGATCAGCCCGCATAGATATATTTTTTACGGATTTCAGGTTTCAACGAATTGAGGAAATTGCACAATTCCGCAAGCATTGAAAAGCCTGCGTTTATATCAACAATGTATTGACAACGTGATCCGTTTGTGATACAATACAACAAATTGGAGGTGGAATTATGGCGACGGCGAACATAAACGTAAGAACGGACGCAGAGGTTAAGGCGCAGGCTCAGCGGATTTTTGAATCTATCGGGATTGACTTGTCCACGGCAGTCAATCTGTTTCTCAGGCAAACGATCAGGGCGAACAATCTGCCATTCGTGGTGGGGGCGGTGTATGCAAGCCCCGCTGAAAGC
Organism: Eubacteriales Family XIII. Incertae Sedis bacterium; assembly: GCA_031255695.1. GTDB lineage: Bacteria > Bacillota > Clostridia > Peptostreptococcales > Anaerovoracaceae > JAISED01. Next base: position 1,004 of record JAIRSA010000126.1, read on the forward strand.
ATTACGGCGAAGCGCGTCTCACAGTGCGGGGTCTGGAAAGGCAAATATTCTCTGCCGGAGGACTTTGACAGACCTCTCGATGACTTTAAGGAGTATATGTGATGAGGTGTTTGCTTGATACGCATACCGCTTTTTGGTATTTCGAGGATAACGCTGCGCTTTCGCCAAAAGCAAAAGCGGTCATTTGCGATGGAACGAACGAAATATTCGTCAGCGTGGTTTCGGCATGGGAGATTGCCATAAAACGCAGTCTTGGCAGAGAAAACACGAAGCTGTGCAGTACCGCAGAATTGCTTGACAGAATCGCCGCAAGCGGTTTTGAACTTCTCTGTCTCGAACCGCGCCACGTCCGCCCTGTTGAAACATTGCCTTATCATCACCGCGACCCATTCGACAGACTGCTCATAGCAACGGCAATCGCGGAGGATATGACGTTCCTGTCCGCAGACGAAAATGTGCCTAAATACGATGTAAAATGGCTATGGTGAGAACCGCATAACCGTATGAGCAAACTGCAAGCCGCATCTTCTTGTGAGGGTGTGGCTTTTTTGCGTCCAAAGCGTCCAAAGGTGGATGAATTGTAAATTATGCTCCCGCCGATTAAAAAATGATTGACACGCCACGGGCAATACAGCCAAATCAATTAAATCCAATGATTCATTCAGAATCGCTGCTGAGACGGCCACCCGCGAACGACTCAATGCAGCCTGCGGTTTTGAAGAATTTTTCGTCACGCGGGACACTAAACCAACCTGCCAACGTTCAACCGTGACGGAACTTTACATCGTATAACCAAATTGATAGCAGGATAAGGCCGGTACCTATTGTTTGCGTAACCGACAGACTTTCCTTGAGAATAATTGCGGCGATAATAATCGTGAAGACCGGTTCCGACAAACTGAGAATCGCAACTTTCCCGACTTCAACGGTCTTAATGCCATAATTGAAACAGAAAAAACCAATGACGGTGGAAATCGTTGCGAGAAGAAATGCGTAGATTATCGTCTCGCGGCTAGGGATGCCAAACAGATTCGATGGAGACAAAACGCACGCCGCGCAAAATGCCACGACAGTACAAATAAAAGTATAATAAGCCGTTAAAGCAAACGTTCCCGTCCGTTCGATGAAGCGTTTTGTCAAAACCAAATAAATCGTATTTGTGATCGAAGTCAATATTATCAAGGCTATCCCTTTGAAGCGAAGAACCTCGACCGGCTTGAGAATTACCATCGCAAGCCCAAGCAATGAGACGGCTGTGGCGATGGCTTTGCCCATTGTGATATTGTCCTTCAATATGAAGTGCGCCAAGAGCAAAGTCCATATAAGATAAGCGTGATAGACAATCTCACCCAAAGAAGCGGACACATACTTGAATGCCGAAAAAAACAACAAACATTGCAACGCGTAAACGGTTCCGACGAGAAAAACGAAAGGCATTTCCTTTTTGTGATACTCAAAATTGAAATGAGGGGAAAGGCCCAATCCCAAAAATATCAGGCTCGAAAACAGAAATCTATAGAACAGAATCACAGAGGGCGACGAGGCGGCATGTTGGATTCCCAGAATAGAAAAAATTGGTATTAAACTATAGCAAACCGCCGCCGTTACCACGGACACCATACCGCTCTTTTTGTTCATAAAAAACTCCATTCCGCTTGTTTCGCGCACTTCCCGCCCACGCCGTTTCCCCTCTGCCCGGATTTGCCGCCGTCATTCTAGGCGGCAAGCGCAGTATATCACCAATGACTGCGGAGCGCAACAATAAAAGCCATAAAGGTAGCTGTTGACATACCCGGTGCACATGATATACTTATACTGTTCTTGGTGGAAATCCGTTCAAAAATTGCATCAAAACAGTGATTGCGGCTGGCCGCGCGGCCGGTCTGAACTGAACCGATATTATGCCCGTTTCTTAAATAATATATCAATTAATGCATGCCTGGCTTGGGGTTGCCGAGCCGGGGCAGCTTGGCAATACCGCTGTCCTGCTGCGTGCCGGGAAGGAGGGGGCGCAAAAGTTCAAGGAAAATGCCATCGGTAGCTGTCCTGCTGTGCGCCGGGAAGGAGGTCTTTGGTCATGGTCCAGCTTTCAGTAGAAGAAAAAGTCAAAAGGTATGGTTTGGTCCCGGTGGTCTCGTTCCAGGACGCGGGGCAGGCGGTGCCGGCCGCTGCGGCGCTTGAGGACGCGTATTTGGGCATTATGGAGATAACGCTGCGCACGGATGCGGGGCTTGAGTCGATCCGGCGCGTCAAGGCGCTGCGCCCTAGCGTGCTTGTGGGGGCGGGGACGGTCCTAAGCGCGGAAAATGCCAAGGCGGCGGTCGATGCTGGCGCGGAGTTCATAGTCTCGCCGGGCTATCAGGATGACATAGTGGACTGGTGTGCCCAAAATGCGGTCCCGGTATTCCCTGGCTGCGTCACCCCGACGGAGATCCAATGCGCTCTGAGGAAGGGGCTGCGCACCTTGAAATTTTTCCCGGCGAACATCTACGGCGGGCTCAAGGCGATGAAGGCGCTTAACGGGCCTTTTGCCTCGGCGGGCCTGAGTTTCGTGCCGACGGGCGGCGTCGACAACAGCAATCTCAGCGAGTATGCGCGGAGCCCCTTTATAGCGGCGATTGGCGGCAGCTGGATATGCACGGGGAAGGATCTGGAGGCGGGCGATTTCCAGCACATAACGGCGACAGCGAGGGCGGCGATAGACATCCTGCTGGGCTTTGGGTATTCTGGAATGGGCGATGCCGGGCAGGTCGGGGGCGTTGCCGGGCAGACTGGGGGCACTGCCAGGCCGGTTGGTGGCGCTGTCGGGCAGGCCGGGGGCGCTGTTGAGCTGGCCGAGGGCGCTGCCGGGCAGGTTGGTGGCGCTGTCGGGCAGGCCGGGGGCGCGGCCAGGCCGGCTGGGGATGCCGCCGGTGGGCATGCGGCGGTTGCGGAAGCTGCCGGCCGCAACGTGATCATGGCTAACAGCATACCGCGCACCGTGTTCTATCTCGAAAAGAAGGGCTTCCGGCTTCTGGAGGGCGGCGGGGCGGCCGGCCCTAGCGCGGGCATCGGTTCCGGCGCCGGCATTGGCGCCGCCGGCATCGATCCTGCCTCTGGCCCAGTTCCTGGCGGCACTGTGTGCGCCGGGCCGTTTGGCGACGTATATAGTATTATGCTGTCGGGCAATTGATACTGCTCAAGATTTATGGGCAACTCTGCCGCAAAGATGCTATGGCTTCGGCCGGCAGGCGGCATTAACATTGTTTAACATAGAAAGAAGAGGTTTACAGTGGGCAAATATCTATCTTTTGGCGAGATCATGCTGCGGCTGAAGGCGCCGCAGAACGAGCGGCTGTTCCAGTCCCCCATGCTTGAGGCCACGTTCGGGGGCGGGGAGGCGAATGTGGCTGTATCGCTTGCGAATTACGGCATGGACGCCGTCTTCCTGAGCGTGTTGCCGGATAATGAGCTGGGCGCAGAGTGCGTGCGTGAGCTGCGCAGGTTTAATGTAGACACATCCCGCATTGTCTTCGGCAAGGGCAGGCTTGGGATATATTTCCTCGACAAAGGGGCGAACCAATTGCCGAGCCGGGTCGTGTATGACCGCGATGGCACGGCGATCTCATTGGCGGGGCCTGGGGATATTGACTGGGCTTCTGCCTTCGAAGGCGTGAGCTGGTTCCATATGACGGGGATCACGCCCGCGATATCGCAGGGGCTATGCGATCTTTCCGCCGAAGCCGTGTCGGAGGCAAAAAAACGGGGGATCACCGTCTCGTGCGACCTCAACTACCGGAAGAAGCTGTGGGGCTACGGCAAGGCGGCGACTGAAGTGATGCCGCAGATCGCGGAATATGCGGATGTGCTGATAGCGAATGAAGAGGATTGCCAGAAATCGCTTGGCATATGCGCCGAGACTGCGGACGACGTGATCAGGGGCGCGGTGGACACTCGGCGCTACGAGGAGATCGGGGAGCGCGTCCTGGAGGCCTTCCCCAAGCTGTCTATGATCGCGATAACGCTGAGGGAGAGCCACAGCGCGAGCCATAACGGATGGAGCGCCTGCCTCAGGGACAGGGAGCGCTTCTATCTGAGCAGGAAATACGAGATCACGGATATAGTGGATCGCGTCGGCGGCGGCGATGCCTTCGCGGGCGGGCTTATATACGGTTTGAATGCGTACAGCAGCAAGCAGGAGGCGCTTGAGTTCGCGGTGGCGGCGAGCTGCCTCAAACATTCGATCGGCGGCGATTTCAACCGGATCGGGGTGAAGGAGGCGGAAGCGCTGGCGAAGGGCGACGGATCGGGGCGCGTGCAGCGCTAGCCGCAGCACTGGCCGGCAGCGCGTGGCGCATGCGGCGCCTGGCAGAAAGTGGCCTGGGGCCCGCGCGGCGCCCGGCCGAGGGCGCGTGCAGCGCATGCGGCGCCAGTGCCGGCCCGCGGGGATATTTGGGGGGAGTCCATGTACCTTTGCCTTAAACCGAGGGACATCCTGCGGTTTTGCTTTGGGAGGGCCGGCGGGCCCTTCCTAATCTACTATCACAGTTAGGAGGGAATAGCATGAAAAGGACAAGAACTTCAATCAAACGGACGGCGTACAGGCTGCTAGCCTGTCTGCTGGCAGTCACGCTGCTTCCGGCCTTAGCGCCGGCTGCCTACGGGCCACAGGCAAGCGCCGCTTCGCCGAGGACGGTGGAGTACAACCTGAACGGCGGGGAAGGCACGGCGCCAGTGGACGGCGCGGTGTACAGCACAGCGCCTTACAGAGCTGTCATACTGGACATCGACGGAGGCGGCGGCAAAGTGACGCCCCCGCCGGGCAAGCGCTTCACCGGGTGGAGCCCGCTTGCGGATGGCGTGGCGAACGAATGGTACGCGCCGGGCAAGTCGGTCATAGTGAGCGCCAACGGCCTGGAGCTATACGCGATCTGGGCGGACACGAAGCCCCAATACAACGTGGCCTTCCGGGCGAAGGTGCCAGGCGTCACGATCCTGCCGCAGACAGTGCCCGCCGGCGGGGCTGTGGCAGAGCCGACAGCCCCCACATATAGCGGCTACGATTTTGACGGATGGTACGCAGATTCGTCGTTCAGGGAAGCGGCGAAGTGGGATTTCGCCACAGATAGGGTGAACAGCGACCTCATTTTGCACGCCAAGTGGAAGGAGCAGGGGATCAGGCCTTGGACAGCGACATACCATCTGCTGCCTGAAGTGCGCACGAACGGCGGGCCAGGCGTCCCGCCGCCATCATACACCATTGAAAACCCCGGCCCTGGCGGCGCAAATGTCAGGGTAGCCGACATAACGCCCGGAACGACATTGGAGGGCAAGGTCTTCGCGGGCTGGTCGACATCGCCGGCACGGGTGCTTGAGCTGAAATACCGTCCGGGCACAAACATGAGCGACTATGTCGCCGTGAAATACGAGGGCGCGGATCTCTACGATGTATGGGTGGATGCGGATCCGGCCTATTCAAATTCCGTGACCGTGGATTTCAGCGATGAAAAGCAGACCATGGCAGGGCTCGGCAACGCGCTCGCATTCAACAAAACATCGGGCTATCTGCAGATATACAAGAAATTCCAGGCGCTGGGCGTGCCAGAAGACGAAAACCTGGCCATACGTGCGCTGAACCTGGCCGTTGACGCCGAAACCGGCGCGAAGCTGGAGGTATTCCGCGCCATAGTGGGCGACGGCGGCGTCACCGCCCCCGACATAAACCCCGCGACAGGCGAGAAATATGAATGGGGCAACCGCTACTACGACGGGCCGAACGACACGATCTGGCCCGAACCGGGCATCGAGAACATCGTCTGGAACAGGCCGGACTGGCCCTCGCAGAGGGACAAGTTCGACGCCAACCAGATCTGGTACATGCAAAAGGCATTGGAAGTGAACCCGGACCTGAAGGTGTACGGCGCCGTGTGGTCCGCCCCATATTGGATGAAGACCAATCTGGGCGTCCGCAACGACACGCCCGACAACCCGAACGGGTCGCCCAAGACGACGTACCCGCTGCTGGACGACGCCTATTACAAGGATTACGCGAGATACCTGTGCGAATGGGCCTGGGGCATGTACGCCTGGTACGGCATACCCATCTATGCCGTGTGCCCGACGAACGAGCCTGAGATAGACCATGGGTATTCGGCAATGGTGCTGCGCGGGGACGATTACGAGCGCTTCATGCTGGAATACCTGAAGCCGATGATCGAGCTATACCAGATCGAGGGGAAATTCGGCAAGGAGCCTATCGGCGCGGGCAAGGGCTTTGGCGCCGTGGCGCCCATCATGGGCGTGGCAGCGCCGGAGGCCACGCGCATGGACCGCTCAACCAGCCCTGTCGACATGGGCACCCCAGACAGGCCGGGATACGGCGGCATGATGGCCAAGGACGAGATCGCGGACATGGTCTCGGTATTCACCACGCATATGTACGAGAACGACCATTTCCTTTATGAGCCACGGGTGGCGGACGGCAATGATCCGATCTACCCTGCGTTCATGAACAAATACAGCGACATCTGGATGACCGAGATCGGGCAGCAGTTCCCCGCATACAATTCCAACAATGTCATAGACAACTTCAGCATGGTGAACGGCCTGTTCTGGGCAAGGCGCATCTCGAACGAGTTCGCCAGCGAGCCGGGCTTCAGTTCATATATACTGTGGAACGGCACGGGCTCGGCGGGCGTGGGCAATGACACGGCCCGCTGGGTGAACATGCTCAACGCCGGGTCGGGTCAGACGACCCTGGCTTCGCTGACGGGCCAGATGCGCATATACAAACGTTTCTACACAGTGGCGCAGTTCTCGCGCTTCATAAATCCGGGCGATATAAGGGTCGGCGCCGATAGGGTCCCATTCGAGGGCGCCAATGTCACCGCCTACAAGAGCGCGGACGGCAAGGGCTTTGCCATAGTGGCGCTCAACGAGGACAGCGAGGATCACACCATTGCCATAAAGCTTGACGGCAATGACGCCAGGCGGATGATCCCGTACCGCACATCCGACAGGGAGAACCTGAAGAAACTGGATGCTGTGGATGCGGGCGCCGACGGCGTGTTCACCGTGAAGCTGCCGGCCATGTCCATGACCACCTTCGTCGACGACAAGGGCGACGCCAATCTGCCGAGCATGAATATACGCGACGTGTTCACCATCATGGAGGCCGAGGACAATGACGGCAGCGAGGGCGTCTCGGCTTCGGATGGCGGCGTCGTGATGGCGGGCGGCGGCTATCTCAAGTTTGCCGACTTCAATTTCGCGGACGGCACCGGCATCCCCAGCAACAACATCCACGTGCTGCGCATGATAGCGGATGCCAAGGCTGACACCGAAGGCCGTCTGGAAGCGCGTGTGGGCGGGCCGTCAGGCAGGCTGGTCGGCGTGTTCCAGTTAAGCGCGTCGGATGAGGCAGCGAAGCACTATGCGCAGATCGACACGGGCGATCTGGGCGCCTATGGGTTCAAGGACCTCTATCTGAAGTATGAAGGCGCAGGCAGCCTCTATGTGGATCGTTTCACCTTCGATTCAGTGGCAATCCCCGATGCGACCAACCTTGTGGCAAACAGCCTGGACACCAGTGCCAACAACACAAACGGCTGGACCGGCCGGAACGCGTCCATAGCGTCTTCGAACAGGCTTTACTACCGCGGGCGCTCGCTGTCGGTCTCAGGCGGCGGCGCAGGCACAGGCGCGGAGGCCGATCTCAAGGCCCTGCCCAGGGAAGGCGCGCGCTACAGGCTGAACGCCTTCATCATGCCTGATATCCCCAGCCAAAGCAAATACACATCCTATGAATCGGGCTTCGTGGACGGCGGGTACGCCGAAGCCAGCCTCCGTTTCTACGATGGCGGGACGCTCGTAGGCACCCAGGTGATAGCGGGGCGCCAGGGCATGGACAATATAGACTGGAGGCAGCTTACCAGCAGATTCGAGTACAAGCCGCCGGTGGCGGGCTTCGACTCGGTCAAGCTATTTATCACGCTTTCCGGCGACACGGTTTGGTATATTGACGAGGTGACGCTCACGGAAAGCCCGGACAGCCCCGCCGACGCAGTGGTAGCGGCGGCCGAGGACGCGCTTACATGGGAACTGATATCGCGCGGCAACGACATAAACGATGTCAAGTCGGATCTGCAGCTTGTCTCGACGCTTGAAGGCGCGGACATCGAATGGCTGTCGGACAACAAATCAGTCCTCTACTGCGATCCGTCCAGAACCAACACAAACAATAGATGGTCGGGGCGGCTGTATCCCCAGGCCAAGGATTTCGTGGTCAAGCTCACGGCCGTCATAACATGCGACGATGCCGCGCCAGTGACCAAGGAGTTCAACGTCACGGTGAAAAAGGGCCGCGAGATGAAGGTCCATGACTGGAGCCTGCCGCGCCTCGACATGGCCGCCTTCATGACGGAGATCGGCGGGACGACGAAGATAGGGCTTGTCAACGCGGAATCCGCGCAGTGGAGTTCCAGCGACGCAACGGTCGCGGTTGTGGACCAGCAGGGCATGGTTAGGGCAGTCGGCAAAGGCGACGCGACTGTCACGGCCCAGGTAGACGGGCTGAGCCTCACCTGCATAGTCTCCGTGGGCTATGAGGCGCAGAACCCGGCGCTGCCGCCGTCGTGGGAGCTTTATATCGCTGACGCCGAGCCGCATGTGTACGGGGACACCATGTACGTCTATGGCTCCCATGACACAAAGGTGCCCGTGGGCAGCAACTTCTGCTCGGACGACTACCATGTGATCTATACGAAGGATCTGGTGCACTGGGTCGATGCGGGCGTAGCCTTCACGACGGCGGATCTGCCGGAGGAAGACGATCTCAAATACAGGATACCCGTGCTGTGGGCGCCGGACGCCTTCGAGTATAATGGGAAATATTACCTGCTGTCCTGTGGCAGGGATCAGGACGGCGAGTATTTCATCGCGGAGAGCGATTCGCCCACCGGCCCGTTCAACCAGAATGTGCGCAGGATCACCTATGCGGGCGGCCCGCGCGATGGGCAGCAGATAGGCAATATCGATCCGGGCGTCCTTGTGGACGACGGCACGGTATGGCTGGCGATGGCCGGCCTCGAAGGCCAGCGCAGGAACTACAACGAGATCTTCTGGCCGAGCAAGTTCCGCTATGGCAAGCTGGATGTCGAGACGGCCACTGTGGACTATTCCAGCATAATCGACACTGTGCATGCCGTGATGGAGAACGCCCCGGTGACATCCCCGTTTGAAGGGCCGTCGCTGCGGAAGTTCGGCGACTGGTACTATTATATATATGTCGCCAACAACACCAAAACCGGCATAAGCCCTGGAAAGCTCGACTATCTATACACGGACGACATCACGGATGCAGGCAGCTGGCGCTATGGCGGGACATTCCTGAGCAACAACGCCTTCCCGAATGGCGGCAATGTCCATGGTTCGGTGGAGTATTTCAAAGGGAAGTACTATGTGACCTACCATACGTCGGCCCAGGTGGTGCCGACGAACTCAAGCGCACGGTTCTTCCGCATAGATGAGGTGGGCATCGACTGGGCAATGGATGGGCGCATAGCCCTGGACAATATGATGACCTCATCCGGCATGAATGGCCCCTTCAAGGCGGGCGAGCGCATACAGGCGGCCAGCCTGATCAGCGCGCCGGCCATGTTCCCCAGCATATTTGTCAGAGGGGACGACGCAGACGCAAGCGCGTACGAGCCTTACCCGTACATAAGGATCAGCCCTGCCAATGCCTGGACTACAGTGGGGTACAGGCAGGTGTCCCTGGATGGCGACGAGGAATCCGTGACCCTTCGCATACGGACACAGAGCGACGGCATGAATATCGAGCTTAACATGACCATTGAGGATATGTATGGCGTCCTTATGCGGCCGATAGCGCTGCCGAATACAGGAGGCGAATGGCAGGAGGTGACATTTGATCTGGATGAAATAAGGCTGGAATTCGGCACAGTGCACCTAAGCGTCTCTAAGACAAGCGATGACGCAGGCCCAGTGGATATAGACTGGTTTACGTTCAACAAGCCTAAGGCCACATTCCTGGACATACATACGGCCTCGCGCATATCCATGTCACTGAGGACGGCCAACGAGCTCAGGCTGGAGACATCGACGGACGGTGTGGGCTATGAGTACGTTTCAAGCAATCCGTCTGTGGCAAGGGTGTCGGCGGACGGCGTGGTCAAGGCCGTCAGGGCCGGCACAGCCGTGATATCGGTACGCATGACGGACGGCAGCGGCTTTGTGTCCTCTGCGGTCGTGACTATAAGGCCATAAGGCAATAAACGCAAGCAGGCGGGGAATACGCTATTAGCGGCCGGCGGGCCAGGGCGCGTATGCGCCCCGGCCCTGCCGGCCGCTTTGCATGGCGGTCTTCGGTGAGCCTCTGCCCCGCTCGGTAAATCACAGCCCCGCTCGGTAAACTCCAGCCCGCCAAAGCGGGGGATTTCTCGAGTGACGCCTTCCAGCCGTTTGCAAAGGGCGCAACCGGGGATAGGCGCTCAGGGCGCAAAAAAATTTTGCCAAAAAACAAGGTAAGCTGCAGGGGAGCAGCTTACCTTGTTCAAAAGGGGTATTGGGATTAGAGATTAATGAGGTTATTAGGGGGATAACCACATCTTTATTATAAAGCAAAGCCACAAAAAAGCAAGACCTATAGAGTAAATTTTCTAAATTTTTTTTTATTTTGAGAGATTTCAGCCAAATTAAACCTAAAATCGTCCAATTTTGCATATAGACAATTACAAAAATGGGAATAAATAGAATGAATAGGATTTGAGACCATGGGCTGTGCGCCCGCCCAAGGCACGCCCAAGGCCGGCTTCATGGCAAAAAAAATATGGCGCCAGGGCCGCAGCCGGCCGGAAATGGGGGGCACCATAGCGGCCGTGACCGGAAATGGAAATAAATTATTCCAAAATCGCTTGTACTGTTGTAAATGGAAGGGCTTTTATTGTATAATCATCTAAGGCCCTCCGTCGCACATAAGCGGCGTATTGTACAAAAAATAAGGAACTGGCAACAGGAAAGGAACCAGCATAGCAGATGAACCGAAGGGATGTTTATGAAAACCCGCTGCTGTCCAGATATGCGAGCAGGGAGATGGCGGAGCTGTTTTCGGAAAAGACGAAGTTTTCCACATGGCGCAGGCTCTGGATAGCGCTCGCGGAAGCGGAGCAGGAGCTCGGCCTTCCCATAACGGACGCGCAGATCGCCGAGATGAAGGCGCATGTGGACGACATAAACTATCAGGACGCCGAAAGGCGCGAGGCGGAGACGCGCCACGACGTGATGTCGCATGTCTATGCCTATGGCCTGCAATGCCCGCAGGCGCGCCCGATCATACACCTCGGCGCGACCAGCGCCTATGTGGGCGACAATACAGATATAATCGTGATGCGTTCCGCGCTGGGGCTGATCAAGAGCAAGCTCGTCAGGCTCATGGCGTCCATATCGCGTTTCGCGCTGGAGTATAAGGGCATGCCGACATTGGGCTTCACGCACTTCCAGGCCGCCCAGCTCACCACGGTGGGGAAACGCGCCTCGCTGTGGCTCCAGGATTTCTATCTGGACTACCTGGAGACAACGCGGCTTGCCGATTCCATACCGATGCTTGGCGTAAAGGGCACGACGGGCACGCAGGCGAGCTTTGTGGAGCTGTTTGACGGGGATCGCGGCAAGGCCGGCATGCTGGACGGGATCGTGGCGGAGAAGATGGGTTTTGCCGGCGTCATACCTGTGTCGGGCCAGACATACACCAGGAAGGTGGATTCATGGATCCTCGGCGCGCTTTCCGGCATCGGGCAGAGCGCCGGCAAGATGACGAACGATATCCGGCTGCTACAGCATCTGAAAGAGATCGAGGAGCCGTTCGAGAGCAAGCAGATCGGCTCGTCCGCGATGGCATACAAACGGAACCCGATGCGCAGCGAGCGTGTGGCCTCGCTCTCGCGCCACCTGATAAACCTGGCGGCCGATCCGGCCTATACGGCGGCGACGCAGTGGTTCGAGCGGACATTGGACGATTCGGCGGGGCGGCGCATATATATACCGCAAGGCTTCCTCACAGCCGACGCGATCCTGGATATATGCAGCAATATCGCTTCAGGGCTGGTGGTCTACGAAAAAGCCATACACGGGCGCATTATGAGCGAGATCCCATTTATGGCGACTGAGAATATATTGATGGAGGCGGTCAAGAAGGGCGGCGACCGCCAGGAACTGCATGAGAAGATAAGGCTGCATTCCATGGCCGCGGGGAAGCGGGTCAAGGAAGAGGGCCGGCCGAACGACCTCCTGGAGCGCATTGCGGGGGATCCCGCTTTCGGGCTTACGGAGGGCGATATCGGGAAGCTGCTGGCGCCTGAGGGATATATCGGCAGGGCGGCAGATCAGGTAGAGGAGTTCATAAACAGGTATATACAGCCCGTGCTAGAGGAAAATGCGGGCGCGGCGGCGCCGGAAGCGGAACTGCGGGTCTGACGCGGCCCGGCGTACGGGGCGCCACGCAGGCCCGGAACGCGGTCAGGTGCGCCCGAAACGCGGTCCGGTGCGGTTAGGCGCGGGGCCAGGTGCGGCCGAAACGCGACCAAGCGCGGCCGGGCAGGCCGGGAATTTGATATGGGACTGGTGCCAGGGCGGAAGCGGCGCGGCCGCAGGCCCGGCGGATGAAAATATCGGCGGTAGGAGTTGCTATGGAAAAGTTGGCGGAACTGATAAGCGTAAGCAGGAAGATTGTCATAAAAATCGGCAGCAATGTCCTTTCGGACAGCGACGGCGCGATAGACCAGGGGACTGTGAAGAGCATCGTGCGGCAGGTGGACCATCTGATGAAGAGCGGCAAGCAGGTGATCCTGGTCTCATCCGGCGCGGGGATCTGCGGCGTGGGCGCCATCAACAAGTGGAGCCGGCGCGGGGACATCAATTACAGGCAGGCGCTGTGCGCGATAGGCCAGGTGGAGCTCATGCTGGCCTACAAGAAGTACCTGAAGGAGTATGGGGTGCATGTGGGGCAGATGCTGCTCACGAGCGAGGATTTCAACGACAGCAACCGCAACCTGAACATAAGGAACACGCTTTTCACACTGGTGGACGAGGGCGTGGTCCCCATCATAAACGAAAATGACAGCGTGAGCGTCGAGGAGATAAAGATCGGCGACAACGATATGCTCGCCGCCAATGCCGCAGCCTTGTGGAATGCGGATCTGCTCGTGCTCATGAGCGATATTGACGGGCTGTTCGACAAATCCCCCAAGGAGAACGACGACGCGAAGCTGATAAGAGAGGTCTATGACATACACGGGCTCGTAGGCAGCATAGACATCGGGCAGAAGAGCGAATTCGGGACGGGCGGCATCATGACGAAGATATCTGCGGCGAAGCTGATGAACAAATACAGCATACCGACCGTCATCCTGAACGGCAAGCAGAAGGATATACTGATAAACGCGATGAGCGAGCGGGTCAATGCCACCATATTCCTAGGGGAGGCAATGCATTCGGGCAGGTAATGGGCGGCGGCCGCGTGGAGGCATGGCGGCCGCTGTGAGTGTAAGGCGGCTGCGCACGGCGGCGTGTGCGTGCGGCGGCCGCTGTGATGCGCGGCTGCGCGGGGCACGTGGCGGCCGCTGTGAGTGCGCGGCTGCACGGGGCACGTGGCGGCCGTTGTGAGTGCGCGGCTGCACGAAGTGCGTGGCGGCCGCAGAATGGAGTAGGATAATGAGGCTTGGATTCATAGGCGCCGGCAATATGGGCGGCGCGATAATACGGGGGTATATCACGCTGGGCGGAGGCGCCCCGGCGGACATCACCGCGTACGACGCCGACAGCGGCAAACTTGGCGAACTTGCGGCGAGGCTGGGCATCGGCAAGGCAGACAGCATAGGCGGGCTGGTGGATGTCTGCGACACCGTCATATTGGCGGTTAAGCCAGGCAATTTTGAAGAGGTGCTGCCTCTCGTGGCCGAGAGGCTGAGGCCCGATCAGATCGTCGTGTCGATGGCGGCAGGCGTCAGCATCGGCTTTATTGAAGGATATCTGGGCGCATCGGCGAAAATCGTCCGCATCATGCCCAACACGCCTGCCATGGTAGGCGAAAGCATGACGGCCGTAAGCAAGAACAAGAATGTGGCTGCCGAAGAGGCGGCAGGCGTTATGGCCCTTCTCGGCTCGATAGGCCGGGCGGAGGCCGTGGACGAGTCGCTTATGGATGCGGTGACAGGGCTTTCCGGCAGCAGCCCCGCCTACGTCTACATGTTCATTGACGCCCTGGCCAAAGGGGCCGCAAGGAACGGGATGGACGAAGGGCAAGCGAGGGTATTCGCCGCGCAGGCAGCCCTGGGGGCCGCGCGCATGGTGATGGAGACGGGGACGGATCCGGTAACCCTGCGCGAAAACGTGTGCTCGCCGGGCGGGACGACGATCGAGGCCGTGAAAGCATTGCAAGGCAGAGGGTTTGAAGAGACCGTCATGGAAGCCATGCAGGCCGCCGTCGAAAAATCCAAGGCGCTGACGAAATGACGGACGAAGGGCGGGACGCGGCGGCAGCCGCGGAAGAGAAGGCGGCGCAGGCCATGGCGGCCGCATCGCGGGATGTGGCAGCGACCGTCGAAGAGAAGACGATATCAAGCGATATGATATACAAAGGCGCCATACTGAATCTGAGGCGGGACCGGGTGACGATCAAGGACGGCGGGATGTCATGGCGTGAGATTGTGGAGCACAGCGGCGGCGTGGCCATTGCCGCAGTGACCGATGAAGGCCGCATGGTGATGGTGAGGCAGTTCCGCAAGGCTGCCGAAAGCGTGATGCTCGAAGTGCCGGCCGGCAAGACGGAGCCAGGGGAGGACCTGGCGGCCGCTGCGGCGCGGGAACTGCGGGAAGAGACAGGGTACAGCGCCCAAAAACTGGAGCACGTATCGCATTTCTACACATCGATAGGCTATTCCACGGAGGTGCTGCATCTGTATATCGCGACAGGGCTGACACCGGGCGAGACGGACTTCGACGAAAATGAGGCCATAGAGATATATGAATACACGGTGGACGAGCTGATCGCGATGATGGGCACGGGCGAGGTGGCCGACGCGAAGAGCATGATCGCGATATTCGCGGTGAAGGCCAGGGGGCTTGACGCCGTTTAAATTGGGAAAGGGCATTGCCGGGGCTTCAGAGAATGCGCCCGGACGGCCACGCATGGTATATAGTATGAGTTCTTATAACAATGAGTTTAGGCAATATTTGGGCGAAACGCGAAAGCTCGCCGGCAATTCCGTTGATGCCTATGCCAGGGATATAGCGGAGTTCGGCGATTTTTTGGACGGCCGGGAGGTGTCGGGGCTGCCCAGCGCCAGCCAGGCCGATGTCGCCGCATATCTGCTGCAACTGAAGCGCGACGGCCGATCGGCATCGACGGTAAACAGGAAAATGGCTTCGCTCAGGGCCTTTTACAGGTTCATGGCAATGAAGGGCTATTGCGGCGAAAACCCGGTGTCGGACATAAAGCCGCCGAAGATCGCCAAGAAGGATATAGAATATCTGAGCCTGGCCGAGGTGGAATCGCTCCTGGGGCAGCCCGACGGGAGCATCAGGGGCATACGCGACAAGGCCATACTGGAGATGATGTATGCCACCGGGCTGAGGGTGAGCGAGGTCATTGCGGCCGACGTGGAAGATGTGAACCTGCGCATGGGTTTCGTGATATGCACAGGGGAATACGGCAAGGCGAGGATCATACCGCTGGGGCGGCCGGCGAGGGCGGCCCTGGAGGACTATATATATGACGACAGGCCAAAGATGCTGAGGGCGAGCCAGGATGACAGCAAAGCGCTGTTCCTGAATTACTATGGCGGCAGGATGACGAGGCAGAGCATGTGGAAAATGATCAAGTCCTATGCCGCCGATGCGGGCCTGGAAAAGAAGATAACGCCGCAGATCCTACGGAATTCCTTCGCTGTCCATATGGTGCAGAACGGCGCGGACCTGAAGTCGCTGCAGGAGCTCATGGGGCATGAGGACATGGCGGCGACGCAGATATACCTCAGCGTCTCGCGCAACCACATAAAAGACGTTTACGACCGTGCGCACCCGCGCGCCTAGCGCACCCGCGTCGGCCGAACCGGGCGAAGCGCCATCCTGGCGGGCGAAGCGCCACCATGACGGGCGAAGCGCCATCCTGGCGGGCAGCGCACCCGCGTGTGCCTAGCGCGTGGGCGCTACGGATGGGGACGCTGCTGGCGCAGCCGTCGGCGCCGCGAACATCACGCCGGGGCTTAGGCGGCATTCCGGGTCGAGGGCGAGCTTCAGCGCCGCCATTTCGCCGACATGCGCCTCCCCGTACATTATAGCCAGATATTCCGTTTTGAGTTTTCCGATGCCGTGCTCGGCAGAGACGGTCCCCCCCATGGCGCAGGCTTCATGCGCCCATTCAGCCAGAAGCTGCTTGCCCTTCGCGAATTCGCCCATATCATGCGGCAATATATTGACATGCAGGTGGTTGTCGCCTATGTGCCCCCAGACGGCGCAGTCGAGGCCTGATGCCGCAATGGAAGCCCTATAGATGCCCACCATCCTTTCCAGCTGGCCGTCCGGCACGGCTATATCGGAAGCGATTTTCGATATGGCGGGGCTGGCCTGCCTGCGCTGGCCGATCATCTCGTTCACACTCTCAGGTATGGCGTGGCGCAGCATCCGCAGTTTGGCCTTGGCGGAGGCCTCGCGGGCGATCCAGGTGTCGTCGGCATCCCCGCCGGCGTCTTCCATGCACCCGCAGGCCGCAATAAGCAGCCCGGCCTCGTCATCCGGATTCCCGCTGTGCAGCTCAAGGCAGACAGCCGCACCGTAGCGCTCTGGTATGGCGGGCATGTCGGGCAATGCGCCTGCTGCCGCCTTGAGGCGCAATATCTCCAGGGAGCGGGCGTCGAAGTATTCTATGGCCGCCAGGTTGGCAGTGGTGGCTGCGGCGGCTGTGCTGCGGCCGGAGATGGTGGCTGCGGCGGTTGTGCTGCGGCCGGCAGAGGCAGAGCTTGTGCCGGCGGCGAGGGCACCTGCGGAGGCAGGGCTGGCCGGGCTGGCGGTGGTGGCTGCGGAGGCCGGGCTGGCCGGGCTGGCGCCCGTATCTGCGGCAGCGGGGCTGCCTGCGCAGCTGCGCAGGAGCGAGACAAAAAGCAGAGCCTTTTCCTCGGCGGAGCGTCCGGGCCCATCGGAAAAAAAGCACATGGAATCGCAGACATGGGCGGGGCGCCGCAAAAGTGCGATTTCCATGCTGCATATGAGCCCCAGAGTGCCGCCTGAGCCTATAAACAGATCGATGGCGTCCATATCGTCGTCTACATAGTATCCAGCCGCATTCTTGGCCAATGGCATGCTGTAGCCAGGAAGTGGAAGGGGGATGCAGCCCCCGTCCCCGGCCTTGAGCCGCAGCAGGCGCCCGGCGGCGAAATTTGCGCCTCGCTGCACATCCAGCACACGCCCGTCGATGAGCATGACGCGCAGGGCGCTTATGTGCCCGCGCACTGAACCATAGCGGTACGAGAGCGAGCCAGAGGCGTTGCAGGCCGCCATCCCGCCCAAGGTGGCGCTGGCCTCCGTGGGATCAGGCGCGAAGAACTGCACGGGCGACTGGCGGAATGCGGCGTAAGCGGCCTGCGAGCCTGCATCCCAGCCGGATATATCGAAGGACTTTTGGCTTATGCAGGCATTAAGCTGCGAGAGCGTAATGCCTGGCTGAAGCCGCAGATAGAATTTCCCCGCGCTGTCTGTGCGCATGCCCGTCACCCTGTCCATGCGGGACATATTTATGATATGCCCGCCCTGCGGCACGGCGGCGGCTGAGATCCCCGTCCTGCCGCCCTGTACGGTGATGGGGCGCCCGCGCAGCCCATCAGAGCCGATCACCATGGCCAGCTCCGCCTCCGAACGCGGGAAAGAGATGCTTTCCGCCGCCCCGGCGACATGCGACTCGTCACAGAGATAGCCCTCGTAAATATTCGATATGGGTCTGATAAGCCCGTTGCTGTCAAACGCCAATGCCCCTGCCTCCTTGAAAATCATGGCACTTGCGGCCGATTCGCCGCCTCGCCTCGTTGCAAGGCCTCGCCGTGCCTTCGGTGCGCACAAGCACATTTTACCATCAAACCCAGCCACATTTCAAATAGTTTTGCCGCAATATTATCTGTTGACATGTCTGCGCCGATGTGTTATACTATCATATAACACCAGTTCACTGTACCGCAGATGGTGCAGGAGGCGCAGAAGACGCAGATGGTGCAGGAGGTGTAGGCGTGAAGGCAGCGCTAGACGGCAACAGCCCCATTTTTCAGCAAGTCAAAGATGCGATCGAAGAGGAAATACTCAGCGGTGCGCTCGCGCCAGGAGAGCAGATACCTTCGAACCGCAAGCTCGTCGCGCTGTGGGAAGTCAACCCGATGACCGTGATGAAAGGCGTGCAGCTGCTTGTTGACGAGGGCATTCTCTACAAAAAGCGCGGTGAGGGGATGTTTGTCGGGATGGATGCGCCGGAACGGCTGCGGGGGCGGATAGGCGATAAGTTCAGCAAGGAACATGTCGAGCCGCTCGTCCGGCTTGCCGCCGCGCTCGGCATGGGTTTGGACGATCTGCAGGCACAGATTGTTGATGTTTGGGAGGGCTTGTCTGATGATTGAATTCAAAAACGTGACTTTGCGCTATAAAATGCAAAACGCGCTCGACGATGTCAGCTTTGGCTGAAAGAAAACGTTGTTTGCGGCGTGCTCGGCCGCAACGGCGCGGGAAAAACCTCGTTGCTCAGGCTGATCGCGGCATATGCGCGTCCGAGTTCGGGCGAGGTGCGTGTGTTCGGCGAAAATCCGTACGAAAACCCATCGCTCATGCCGAAAATCGCCTTGATTGCCGACAAGAAGGACGAAAACAACAACTTTACGGTGCGCGAAACGCTGAAGCTAGCTGCGGCCTTTCGCCCCAACTGGGACGAGGGCTACGCACGGCGGCTGATGGATATGTTCGAACTGCCGCCCAAAAAGGTCATCTCGAGGCTGAGCCATGGCCAGTGCGCCGCCGTCCGTGTCGTCGTAGGGCTCGCGTCGCGCTGCGAAATCACCATATACGATGAGGCCTATCTTGGGATGGATGCGGCATTCCGCAAGATGTTCATCAGCGAAATCCTCGATGATTTGACACAGAACCCGCGCACGGTCCTGTTTTCTACGCATTACATTGACGAGATGTCGAAACTGTTCGGCGAGGTGCTGATACTGGACAAAGGCAAGGTCGTTTTTGCCGGGGACGGCGACGAGCTGCGGCAGCAGCGCCTCCCGCCCCATCCGGCGGCCGGCGCGGGCGCCCCGCCCAGCCCGCCCGGCAACAGCAGATCCCGGTGCCATGTTGAGCTAATACTGTTCTCCGACTAAAAACGTGACATATTTACGGCCGATTTGCCCCCCGCTGCGGCGCGGAGCCCCTGCCGCAGGCGGCTCCGGCAGCGCCATTGCCGCAAAAAATGACAGCAAGCATAGCGTTTCGGCAAAGGTTTTGCGCCTCATGCAAAGGCCGGCGCCAAGGCCCAGCGAAAACGATATCAAAAAAGTGCTTGCATTGAACTTGCATCATGGGTTATAATAAGCGTCAGTGGGCCACTTCGCCATATAAATGGCAGGTCGGGCGCATGGGGAATTAGCTCAGCTGGGAGAGCGCGTGGTTCGCAATCACGAGGTCAGGGGTTCGATCCCCCTATTCTCCACCAGAGAACTTACCATCTATTGATGCAAGCGATTGTAGCAATGGGTGGTTTTCTTTTTTGCTGAAATGGCTTGATTTCAAGGCATTTTTGGGCTTCGGGCGCGTTGCGGGGCGCCGCCTGCGCCGTGTGGCGAGCCGGTTTCCGTCGAATTTGCCGCTTGGGCGCCGACTATGGTTCGACGATTTTCTTGGAATCGTTTGAACCGTAGGGGGAATCGTTTGATTGTAGCTGAAGGGTGTGCGTTTTGAGTTTTGCCCGCACCAGTCCGATGACGGAAATGACTGACCAGCTACCCTCAAGGAGCAGAAAGCCCCACTGCTGCTCGACCACCGCATCCGCGGCAAGTAGCCCGGAGCCGACGGCGTTGATGATGAGATAGGAGATGGACTTCTGGTTCAGCACTCCCCATTGCGCGAGGGCGAAGCCGGCGAGGACACCGAGCGAACCGACGATTTGGATAATCATGCTCATGAAAAAACCTCCTTGGTCTGCGTCGTCGTCGTCAAACCGGGTACGGCGCGTCTCGTCCGGAGGCTGAGGTATTTCAGTCTGCAATCAGTATATCATTTTTCGTGATCTGGTACAATAAAAATAAAAATTACAGTGAATCTCATCACGAAGTGGTAAAATAAAAGACAGGAAAGGTGGGAGACCAAGCAAATGACGATAGATTACAAGAAAATAGAAAAAGAATTGTACCAGCCCAAGACATCCCCGTCGGTCATTGACGTGCCGGAAATGAGGTTTATTGCTGTTGACGGAAAGGGCGACCCGAACACGAATGCGGAATATACCTCCGCTGTCGAGTTGCTTTACGGGCTGGCATACGCAATCAAAATGGGCAACAAAGCGGTATTGGAATATGTCGTGTTGCCACTTGAGGGCTTCTGGGATGTAGCGGACAATTTCAAAGGCGGTGGCGCAGCGATAACAGACAAGCGCAAGTTTGTCTGGACGATGCTTATCCGTCAGCCTGAGTTCGTGACAGACGAGGTGTTCGAGAAAGCGAAAGCCACGCTTGTTAAAAAGAGGCCGGGTATAGACACCTCCAAGGCGCGGCTCGAAACAATCACAGAGGGACTGTGCGTTCAAGTGATGCATATTGGCGCTTATGACGATGAGCCGGCTACCGTGAAGATGCTTGACCGTTTTGCCGCCGATAACGGGTACGTTATTGACATGGGTGGCGACCGCCGCCACCATGAGATTTACCTATCCGACCCGCGCAAAGTTGCTCCGGAGAAGTTGAAGACTGTGCTTCGGCATCCGATACAGAGGGCTTGAGACGAGCCAAAACCCGCCTTCGGTTTTACTGCATTAAATCGAGCAAGATCATTTTTCGTGGGTTTAATCAGTGACTTAAAGGGCTCGCAAGTTCAGCTGTAGCATTGCCATTATGATCGACCCAAATTTTCTCGAATATTGCTTGATTGAGCAACCGCTTTATGCGCTCATCCGCCAGCCTGTAAGCCCATCAGCTCCACTAAATACTAAGTGAATATTGAAAAAGTAAGTGCGGCCCATAAGCCGTATTTTCCAAATCTGACGCAGCTATCATTTGTTAACCACAACTAAGTGAATATTGTGCTTGACACGCTTGGTCTTAGCGGGTATAATATATTACATACCAAACGGTCGGTTTTAGATATACGCTATTTAGCAGTTCAATATGAGGTGGCTTTATTGTGAAAGAAACGAAAGAACACATTCTGAGCATTGCGCAGAACTTGTTCCTAAAAAAAGGGTACAAGAATGTCACGATGAAAGAGCTTGTTGAAAAGAGCGGTTTCACGAAAGGCGCGTTTTATCATTATTTCGAGAGCAAGGAATCATTGTTTCGCGAAGTCGTCGAGCGATTC
>JAIRSA010000139.1 GCA_031255695.1 Eubacteriales Family XIII. Incertae Sedis bacterium
AAACAAACAAAAAGGAGTGAGAGGGGAATGCAACTTCAAATTACCACAGACTACGCCATAAGAATGGTGGGATACCTGGCTCAGCACAGGGATCAGCTTGTCACTGCGCGTACGATGGCGAACGAACTTGGGATTACTTACCAGTATTCCATGAAGGTCATCAATCAGCTAAAAAAGGGGAACCTGATTTGCTCAGTGCAGGGATGCAACGGCGGCTACCGCCTCACAGAGGAGGCGGACTACGTGTCGTTTTATGATGTTATTTGCCTTATGGAGGGCGAAATCCACTTGAACAGGTGCATGGACGGGGACCGCTTCTGCAAGCGCGAGCCCGGCGAGCACTGCGAGATCCACAAGGTTCTCCAGGAACTGCAGGACGAGCTTGTTGAAGGGCTCAAAAGCAGGAGGATAGTGGATGTGTGGATCAGGGAAAAGGGAAACAAGCAGCAGTCACGTTCCATAGAGGGACTTTCGCAGACAGGATAGAAGGGCAACCGGGCACCTGGCTCTGCATTGCTGCGGGCCAGGTGTTTTAGGCTATTCGCCTACTGAGGCATGGCGAGGGTTTGCGGGCAGTGATGCCGCAAAGGCGCCATGGTTTCGGGCGGCGGGCAGTATTTGTGCGTGTGTTCGGGCAATGCCGCAAAACAAAACGGTATAGGCGCCCGGCCTAGCCTTCATCCGCTCTGGGCAGGCCCCAGCAGCTTGGAGGCTCAAGGCCGGCAGTTATGCTAGAGCCTGTTAACACTATCTTATACGTTTAGGCTTTTGGGAAGGTTTTCGCCGGCCACGGCGCGAAGCGAGGGCGGATCTGCAGATCCGGCGGCTTTGCGGCAAGGCGCGGCGGGGATCTGGCAGAAGCCGGGCGTTGGATGGTAGTGCTAGCAGGCTCTAGTATGTTGGTGCGCCGGGGCGGCATTCGCCGGGGCTGGCGCCGAAGTGGCGGCCCGCTAGGCCTGCGCAAGATATGAAACGCCGGCCGGGGCGGCATTCGCCGGGACCGGCGCCGAATTGGCGGCCCGCTAGGCCTGCGCCGGATCTGAAACGCCGGCCGGGGCGGCATTCGCCGGGGTTGGCGCCGAATTGGCGGCCCGCTAGGCCTGCGCGAGATATGAAACGCCGGCCGGGCCTGCATGCGCCGGGGCTGGCGCCGCAGCATGGCCCAGCCATTGCAGGGGTTGGCATGCCAGCCCGCATGGCCGGGCAAAGAGAGGTAACGAAGTGAGAGCGGTAATAACTGTAATCGGCAAGGATATGGTGGGTATTTTGGCCAAAGTCAGCGGCACCTGCGCCGAGGCCAACGCCAACGTCATCGAAGTCACCCAGTCGGTGCTCCAGGAATTTTTCGCCATGGTCATGCTCATCGACATGGAGAAGATGACATGCGGGCTCAGCGAGCTGCAGGAGCGGCTGACGGAGAACGTCGGGGAGATGAGGATACATGTGATGCATGAGAATATCTTCAACTCAATGCACAGGATATGATCGGGGCGCGGCGGCCGCTTCAGCGCCCCGCGTTGGCGTGAAGCCCCGCCGGGCTGTGTGGCCCACTTTGCTGTAATGCCCCGCCTGTCTGCGCCCTGCCTGCGTCACGTGCCCGCCTATACCACATATGAAATGGAGTCTATATGCTGAACATGTCGGATATCATGGAAACGATCACCATGATACAGGACGAAAACCTGGATATACGGACAATCACCATGGGCATATCCCTTCTCGACTGCTGCGACGGCGATATCAGCCGCTCGTGCGAGAAGGTATACGCGAAAATATACAGCCGCGCCAAGGATCTGGTGAAGGCAGGCGAGGGGATAGAGCGGAAATACGGAATCCCCATCATCAACAAAAGGATATCGGTGACGCCGATCGCCATGCTCGCCGGCGCGTCGGGCGGCGACCCGATGATGTACGCGCGTGCGCTTGAGCGCGTGGCCAGCGACGTGGGGGTGAATTTCATAGGCGGCTTCTCGGCACTGGTGCATAAAGGCTTTTCGCCGGGCGATCGGGAATTGCTGGGCAGCATACCCGAAGCGCTCGCGGAGACAGAGCGTGTGTGCGCTTCGGTGAATGTCGGGACGACGAAATCGGGCATCAACATGGACGCCGTGGCGATAATGGGGCGGGCGGTCAAGGAGGCGGCGCGCCTCACGGCCAGTAGGCAGTGCATAGGCGCGGCGAAGCTCGTCGTTTTTTGCAATGCGCCGGAGGACAACCCCTTCATGGCGGGCGCCTTCCATGGGCCGGGCGAGCCGGACTGCGTGATAAACGTCGGCGTATCCGGGCCGGGCGTGGTCCGCGCGGCGCTGGGCAAGGCAGGCAAGGACAAGGACCTGACGGAAGTGGCGGAGATAATCAAAAAGACCGCGTTCAAGATCACGCGCATGGGCCAGATGGTCGGCAGCGAGGCCTCCGCCATGCTGGGCGCCCCGTTCGGCATCGTGGACATATCGCTCGCGCCGACGCCCGCTATAGGCGACTCGGTTGCGCACATATTGGAGGAGATAGGCCTTGAGCGCTGCGGCGGGCACGGGACGACGGCCGCGCTGGCCCTGCTCAACGATGCGGTGAAAAAGGGCGGGGTCATGGCCTCGTCAAGCGTCGGCGGGCTTTCGGGCGCGTTCATACCCGTCTCCGAGGACGCGGGGATGATAGCGGCCGCGCAGAGCGGCGCGCTGTGCGTGGAGAAGCTGGAGGCCATGACGGCCGTCTGCTCTGTCGGGCTGGATATGGTCGTCGTGCCAGGCGACACCCACGAGGACGTGATCGCGGCCATCATCGCGGACGAAGCGGCCATAGGCATGATAAACGGCAAGACCACAGCGGTCAGGCTCATACCGGCCATAGGCAAAAAGGTCGGGGATATGCTCGAATTCGGGGGCCTGTTGGGCAGCGGCCCGGTAATGGGGCTGAACACCTCGTCGCCCTCCGTAATGGTGGGCCGCGGCGGGCGGATACCCGCGCCTATACAGAGCCTGAAAAATTGATGGGTGGCGTTTATGGTAAATATTGGAAACGATTGGGACGCCCTGCTTGCGGGGGAGTTTGAAAAGGGGTATTACCTGGAGCTCAGGGAATTCTTGAAGCGCGAATACCGCACACGCACGGTGTACCCGTCTATGTACGATATTTTCAATGCGCTGAAGTACACGCCATACAAAGATGTAAAAGCGGTAATATTGGGGCAGGACCCATATCACGGCCCTGGGCAGGCGCATGGCCTCTGTTTCTCGGTGCAGAGGGGGGCCGTGCCGCCGCCGTCGCTTGTGAATATATTCAAGGAACTGCGTGACGAGCTGGGGATCGCGCCTCCGGGGCACGGCTGCCTGACGGATTGGGCGAAGCAGGGGGTGCTGCTGCTGAATGCCGTGCTGACGGTGCGCGAGGGCGCCCCGAATTCGCATAAGGGCATGGGCTGGGAGGCGTTCACGGACAGGGTCATCGGCCTTTTGGCCCAGCGCGAAGAGCCTATGGCGTTCATGCTGTGGGGCGCGAGCGCCAAGGCGAAGGCGCCGCTTGTGTCGGGGCGGCAGCATCTCATACTGACGGCAGCGCATCCGAGCCCGCTGTCAGCCTATAATGGATTCTTTGGCTGCGGCCATTTCATAAAAGCGAACGAATTCCTCGCGGAGTCCGGGCGGCAGATCGACTGGGCGATCGCCCCGTAGAGCCTGCGCCTGGCGCGGCCGCCGTGATACAGCTTACGCAGGGCGCGGCTGCCGGGGCCACAGCCCGTATGGGCGCGGCCGCCCCTCATCAGGCATTTGCCAGCCGCCGCCCCTCATCAGGCATTTGCCAGCCGCTGCGCCACCGCCGTCAGAAACCCTTCCGTATCTACGCGCTTCCGATCCTGGATCGTGGAAATATCATAGAGATCCCCGGTCATTATCCCATCCGCTATAGCGCCGAGCGTGCATTGCTCCAGCCTGTCCGCGAAGCCCGCCAGCCCCTCAAGCCCGTCGAGCCGGCCGCGTTTCCTGAGCGCGCCGCTCCAGGCGAAGATCGTGGCGACGGAATTCGTAGAGGTCTTCTCGCCGTTCAGATGTTTGTAATAATGCCGCTGCACAGTGCCGTGGGCCGCTTCGAACTCGAAGGCGCCCTTGGGCGAGACGAGCGACGAGGTCATCATGGCGAGGCTCCCGTACGCAGTCGCCACCATGTCCGACATCACATCGCCGTCGTAGTTCTTGCAGGCCCAGATGTAGCCGCCCTCTGAGCGGATCACGCGGGCGACCATGTCGTCTATCAATGTATATGAATACGCAATGCCTGCCGCCTCGAACGCGGCCCTGTACTCGCCTTCGAAAATCTCTTCAAATATATCTTTGAAGCGGTGGTCGTATGTCTTAGATATGGTGTCCTTCGAAGCGAACCAGAGATCCTGCCGGGTGTCGATGGCGTAGGCGAAGCAGGAACGCGCGAATGAGGCGATGCTGCTGTCCGTGTTGTGTACGCCCTGTATTATCCCGCTGCCACTGAATTCATGGATGGGCACGCGCCGCACCGAGCCGTCGGCGTCGGTGACTGCCAGTTCCGCCAGGCTGCCGGGCCCTGCGGCGAGCTCGACATTGCGGTAGATGTCGCCATAGGCGTGGCGTGCTATTGTTATGGGCTTGCGCCAGGTCGGTATGTACGGGGATATCCCGTGCGCGAGTATGGGGGCGCGGAAGACCGTGCCGTCCAGGATGGCCCTTATCGTGCCGTTCGGCGATTTCCACATCTGCGAAAGGCCGTACTCCTTCACGCGTTCCGCGTTCGGCGTTATGGTCGCGCATTTGACGGCCACGCCGAGCGCGAGCGTCGCCTCGGCGGATTCCAAAGTGACATTGTCGCCCGTGCGCTCCCTGTTTTCAAGCCCTAGATCAAAATATTCGGTTTTGAGATCCACATATGGCAATATAAGCAGTTCCTTGACCCATTTCCATATGATGCGTGTCATTTCGTCCCCGTCCATCTCGACGATGGGCGTTTTCATTTCAATTTT
>JAIRSA010000155.1 GCA_031255695.1 Eubacteriales Family XIII. Incertae Sedis bacterium
TCTCCCAGGCCTCGTCGCTGACGAGTTCGAAATCCACCTCGCGCCTCAGGGAATCGGCCGAGCGGGCCGTGACCCTGACTGTGTCGCCCAGTGTCCACGTTTTGCCTGTAGACTCACCGACCAGCCTGTAGCGTTCCGGCTCGTGCACATAATAGTCGTCACGCAGCCGATCTACGCGCACAAGGCCCTCGACGGTATTGGGGAGCCCCACAAAGAACCCGAAAGAGACGACACCGCTGATCACGGCATCGAATTCCTCTCCCAAGTGTGACTGCATATATTCGGCCTTCTTCATCTTTGCGACTTCACGCTCAAGCTCCAGTGCGCCCATCTCTGTCTCCGATGATTTTTCGGCGGCATGGATGACCATCTTCTTCAGTTCCTCACGCCGTTTTGACTTGATGGCCCCACGCATGCTCTCTTTGATGATCCTGTGTATCATAAGGTCGGGGTAGCGCCGGATCGGCGACGTGAAGTGGCAGTAATACTTCAGGGACAGGCCGAAATGCCCGTCGCACTCCGCGCTGTAGCAGGCCTTTTTCATTGTCCTCAGCATCATCATGTTTATGACGTTTTCTTCTGGCCGCCCCTTTATCTGCTCCAGCAGGCTGTTGAAATCCGAGGGGCGGGGCCTTATGGCGCCGCCTTTCATGCTGACGCCTATGCCTTCCAGGAATTTTCTGAATTCTGCAAGCTTTTCTGCATCGGGCTTTTCGTGCACCCGATAGACAAAGGGTATCCGTTTGCCGTGATATCTCTTGGCCACTGTCTCGTTCGCCAGTAGCATGAATTCCTCGATCATCTTGTTCGCCGCCCTGCGTTCGGCGACTGATATGTGGATGGGCGCGCCGTCGCCGCCAAGCCGGATGTTCGCTTCGTCTATGTCGAACTCTATGCTGCCGCGCGCCTTGCGGCACTCGTACAGTATTTCCGCGAGCTCGCCCATAAGCAGCAGTTCATCGCGCAATGCGGCGCATTTCTCCGCGCCGGACAGCGCCCGGCCGTCCGGGGGATCCGTGGGCCTGCTGGCGGCCCCGCCGCCCGCCGCTTCAAGCAGATCCGACACGTCGCCGTAGACAAGCCGTGCCTTTGAGCGGATCACGCTTTCGTATATCTCATAATCCTCTACTTCGCCGCTGGGGCCCACTATCATGTCGACGGACAGCGTCAGCCTGTCCACGCCCTCGTTCAGGCTGCATATCCCGTTTGAAATCGAGACAGGCAGCATGGGCGCCACTTGATCCAGGAGATATATGCTTGTGCCGCGTTTCAGCGCTTCCCTGTCCAGCGCTCCGCCTTCCGTCACATAGTGGCTCACGTCCGCGATGTGGACGCCGAGCCTGTATCGTCCGCCGGCAAGCCCCTTGATCGAGACTGCGTCGTCAAAATCCTTCGAATCGGCGCCGTCGATCGTGAAGATCTTCTCGTAGCGGAGGTCGCGCCGCCCTTCCAGATCGCATGCCCTTATTTCGTCGGGGATGGCGTCGGCGTCGCGCTGTACACGTTCGGGAAAGCCCTTGGAAAGGCCGTGCTGCCGTATGACTGCGAGGATGTCGCCGCCCGGCTCGCCAGCCCGCGAAATGATCTCCGATATGCAGCCTTCCATCATGTTCGCCGCGCCGGCATGGCCCGTTATCTCGGCCACGACTGTGTCGCCGCTCGACGCCCCGCCGAAATGCTTCTTAGGTATGAGTATCTCTATAGGCCGCCTGCCTGCGTTTGCGACTACGGAGCCGTATTTCCCGTTATCCGTGAATGCGCCGGCTGCGTATGTGTAGACGGGTTCGTCCGCCCGGCTGGCCGGCCGCCGGCCGCCACGCCGTGCCCCGGCCCCGGCGCTCTCAAAGCGCCCGTCCTTCGCCCCGCCCTTAGCCACAGCGGCCACGGCCTTACTTACGGCAGCCCCGGCCTTGGCGACGGCAGTCCCGCCCTTAGTTGTAGTGGCCCCGGCCTTCCGGCGGCCCCGCTTGGCCTTTTCGCCGGCGCCTTCGCGGTCCACGCCCCTGGCGCTGCTTTCGGTTGTGGCAGCCCCGGCCTTCCGGCGGCCCCGCGTAGCCTTTTCGCCGGCGCCGGCGCCCTCGCGGCCCACGCCCCTGGCGCTGCTCTCGGTTGTGGCAGCCCCGGCCTTCCGGCGGCCCCGCGTAGCCTTTTCGCCGTCGCCGGCGCCGGCGCCCTCGCGGCCCACGCCCCTGGCGCTGCTTTCGGTTGTGGCAGCCCCGGTTTTCGTTGTAGCAGCGCCGCCCTTGGCGACGGTGGCCCCGCCCTTCGTTGTAGCGGCTCCGCCCTTGGCGACGGTGGCCCTGGCCTTCGTTGCAGCAGCCCCGGTCTTAGCCACAGCTGCCACGGCCTTACTTGCGGCAGCCCCGGCTTTAGCCACAGCGGCCACGGTCTTATCTACGGCGGCCCCGGCCTTTCGGCGGTCCCGCTTGGCCTTTTCGCCGTCGCTGGCGCCGGCACTTTCATGGCCTGCGCCTACAGGATGTGCGCTCATAACGGCCGCTTCGGCCGGGGTTTCGCCGCCCTTATGGCGCCGGCGCCCGTGCCCGCGCACGGAAACATTGCGCACCTCTCTCCCCATCCCGCTGCTTTCGGTCTGTGCGCCGTCTTCACGTACTGATATCAATCTGTTTTTTTTCATCAATTCCCCTTTTCGTCTATTGTGTTTTTGTTCATATTCTCCGACCATGTTTTTTGCCTATGTTTTTCCGCTATATTTTTCCGTCCATGCCCTTCTGCTCTTATTGTTCCGCCAATGCCTTTTCGGCCTGCGGCCTGTCCGCATCTATGTGCATTTTCACCTCGTCGGTGAATGCCGCGCCGTACATCTCGTTTTTCCGTTGGCCCACCCCAGGCACCTTCAGGAATTCCTCGCCATCTGTCGGCAGCATGGCGCATATCGCGTGGAGCGTAGCGTCGGAGAAGACATGGAAGGCTGGTATCTTCGCCTCCGACGCGAGCCTGCTCCGCAGCGCCCTAAGCCTTTCGTACAGCTCTGTCTGCCGTGCCGCTGTCTGCGCAGCGCCATCGCCGGCCGCCAGGCCCTTCGCTGGGGGCTTTGCCAGCGGCTCCGCATATTTGACCGACTTCATCAGGATCTGTTTATTGTCCCGCGTGACCTCGGCGTACGACTGCCCCAGCTCTATTACCGGGTATTGGCCGCCAGTCGCGTACAGATGGCCCAGCCGCACGAGATGCTCGATGATCCCGCATATTTTCCGGACAGGCGTGTCACGCATTATCCCGTAAGTGGACAGCGTGTCCAGCCCCTGGCCGCTTATCTTCTGGTTTGCGTCCCCATGCAGGATCTGCGCCACCACGGTCTTGCCGAAACTGCGGTTGCGCTCCCTCAGGCGGTATACGCAGGAGATGATCTTCCGCGCTTCCAGGGAGACATCGACAGTCTCGTAGTTGCCGAGGCAATTCGAGCAATTCCCGCAATACCCCGGCGGCTGCTCGCCGAAATACCGAAGTATGCGCTCCCTCAGGCAATCCGCCGACGTGCTGTACCAAACCATGGCCTTGAGCAGCTCCTCGTCCTTCTGCATCAGGGATTCCCTGATTTCCGGCGTAAGCTCCTCGTTGCCCTCTATGCTTTTCATTATCAGGAAACGGTTGGTCCGCACGTCCATGCCGCTGTAAAGCAGCAGGCAGTCCGCAGGGGAGCCGTCGCGGCCGGCGCGGCCCGCTTCCTGGTAATAGCTCTCAATATTCTTGGGCATATTGTAATGTATGACAAAGCCGACGTTCGACTTGTCTATGCCCATGCCAAAGGCGTTCGTCGCTACCATCACCGTTTTCCGGTCGTACAGGAAGTCTTCCTGGTTTGTGGCGCGCTCCGCGTCCGAGAGGCCGGCGTGGTAGCGCGTCGCCGCATGCCCCTTTGCGCACAGTGCCGCGCAGACCTCTTCGACAGCACGCCTGGTCGCGCAGTACACGATGCCGCTTTTGCCAATATGGGCATCCAGATATTTTTCTGTCTCTTTCATCTTGTCTTTTGGGCGGAGTACAGAGAAAAAGAGGTTCTTGCGGTCGAAGCCGGTCGATATGGTATATGGGGAGCGGAGGCCCAGCAGCCCTGCAATGTCCCCTTTCACGCGGTTTGTGGCAGTCGCCGTGAAGGCGCTGATCGGCGGACGCTCCTTGAGCCGGCCTACAAAGACGGGGATATCAAGATAGCTGGGGCGGAAATCCTGGCCCCACTGCGAGACGCAATGGGCCTCGTCTACGGTTATCGCCGAGATGCGCATCCTGGACGCCAGATCCGCGAAATCGTCCATGAGCAGGCGCTCGGGCGCAACATACAGCAATTTGAACTCCCCGGCGGCGGCGCGTGTGATGACATCGCGCTGCCCGGCCGCGCTGAGCGAGCTGTTCAGCAGGCAGGCCCTCACGCCCGCCTGGCAAAGGCCCGAAACCTGGTCCTTCATGAGCGATATGAGCGGCGATATCACTATGGCGGTCCCTTCCAGCATCAACGCCGGGATTTGGTAGCAGATAGACTTGCCCGCGCCAGTCGGCATGACTCCGAGGACGTCCTCGCCGTTCAGCGTCCGGCTTATAATCTCGCTTTGCCCCTGCCTGAACTCGCTGTATCCGAAATATTTGCCCAGTACGGCGAGCTGTTTCTCCATCCTGCCACCCTATGCACTAATATACCGTTCCCTGACTGGAACCATGGCATCTTCGCGGATGGTTCGCCACCCCGCTTCGCCCAGAACCAGCACTATATATAATATACAGCAATGCGCGTCGGATTTCAATGCTTTTCGCTATCTTCGCCCCGGCCTTGCCGGGTTTTGATGTGGCGCTGCCGCAAAAAAACAATAGAAAACCCATTTTCGGTATGGTACAATTGCCACAGGGCGCAATAGCTTTATCGTATGCGGCGCTGTCCGCAGGGCGGCCGGAGGAAAGCTACAATCCAGGCGCAGCCTACTGCGGATTTGGCGCCTTTCCGCCGCGGATTGGCGGCGGCATGATGCGGATTTGGCGTTGTTCTGCCGCAGATTTGGCGCCGCACGCGGGTCGGGCGGAGAAAGGATATATGGGCGAAATGGGCACACAGACAATTCTAAGCATCGCGATGCTCGTCCTTCTGGTCGCCGCAATAGTGCTGATGATCATCGGCAGGCGCGGGGCCGGCAATGACGAGATCGAAGCCATACTGCGCAGCAATGCCGAGGGGCAGCGCGATGCCGTGGCGAAGCAGATTGCCGACGGCGCGACCGAGCAGTTCCAGCGTTTCGGGATGATACAGGAAAGCGTGCAGCATACCCTTCAGGCGAGCCGCACGGAGGTCGGCGCACAGCTGTCCAGGTTCTCGGCGCAGATGGAGATGCGGCTTGCGGCCATACAGGAGCAGACGCAGAAAACGCTGCAGGCCAGCCGCGAGGAGACGAACAGGCAGCTGCGCGGGTTCGGGGAGCAGGTGGATTCGCGGCTCTCGTCCATACAGCGCGGCAATGTGGAGAACATCGAGAAGGTGAATGCCACGCTGGAAAACAAGATCAGGGCGCTGCAGGAGAGCAATGAGAAGCGGCTTGAGCAGATGCAGGCCATAGTGGACGAAAAACTCCAGAAAACCCTTGAGACACGCCTCGCGCAGTCCTTCGAGCTGGTGAGCAGGCAGCTCGACAGCGTCCAGCAGGGGCTGGGCGAGATGAAGAACCTTGCCGCCGACGCCAAAAGCCTGAAAAACGCCCTCATCAATGTCAAGGATCGCGGCACGTATGGCGAGGTCCGGCTGGAGCGGCTGCTTGCTGACATCCTTGCGCCGGGCCAATATGAGACGAATGTGGAAATAGCGGGCAACAAGCGCGTGGAATTCGCCATTAAGCTTCCTGGGGACGGGGACAGCCCCCTCCTGCTGCCCATTGACTCCAAGTTCCCGATCGAGGACTACACCCGCCTGCTTGACGCAGAGGACAAGGCCGCGATCGACGAGGCGCGGAAGTCATTGGCGGCGAGGGCACGCAGTTTCGCCAAGGATATAAACGAGAAGTATATCGTGCCGCCGAAGACGACGGATTTCGCGCTGATGTTCATGCCTACAGAGGGCCTGTACGCCGAGGTGGCGCAGAATGCCGCCCTTTTTGAGGAGCTGCGCGATAGATATAAGGTCACGCCGGTCGGCCCGGCGACCCTCTCGGCCTTCTTGGGCTCGCTACTTATGGGGTTCAAGACGCTTGCCATAGAGCAGCGGTCGCTGGAGGTTTGGGACACATTGCGGGCGGTGAAGTCGGAGTTCGTCAAGTTCGGCGACATGATCGACAAGGCCCACAAGCAGATCCAGACCGCGGACAAGACATTGGAGGAGATAGTGGGCAGGCGGACTAGGGCCATCAACAGGACGCTGCGGGCCGTAGAAGAGCTGGATGTGGCCGGGGCAGCGGCGGCGCTTCCGCCCGGATCCGATGGCGCAGAGGCGGCGCTTCCGCCCGAGCCCGACGGCACAGAGGCGGTGTTTCCGCCCGGGCCCGATGGCGCAGAGGCGGCGCTTCCGCCTGAAGGGCCGGAGTAAGCGGGAATGGATGGATAGTGCGGCGGGGGTAGGCAGGATAGCTGGCGCTGCCAGAGCCTCGGCTGGCGCTTAAGGCGGGCGCTGGGGCGGCAGAAATTGCGGACTAGGGCGGGCGGACGGGTGTGGCGGCGCAAAGAAAAACCCGCTGGAGCCCTTGCGGCCCAACGGGTTTTCCTGGTCGGAGTGGTGAGATTCGAACTCACGACCCCTTGACCCCCAGTCAAGTACGCTAACCAAACTGCGCTACACCCCGACAATCATGCGAACGTTTATATTATAAATGAACGCGGGCGAAATGTAAACAGCAAATTTCATGAATTCCAAAATTTGAATAGCCAGAGGCGCTGTCTACACGCGGGACGACGGAAGGAGAATCAATTGGTCGATATAGAAGAAATGCAGG
Source organism: Eubacteriales Family XIII. Incertae Sedis bacterium (assembly GCA_031255695.1). Taxonomy (GTDB): domain Bacteria; phylum Bacillota; class Clostridia; order Peptostreptococcales; family Anaerovoracaceae; genus JAISED01. Next base: position 6,924 of record JAIRSA010000155.1, read on the forward strand.
ATATGCTGGACATGCTTGCGGACGAGCTGCCGGATGAATTATACGAAGGGCTGAACGGCGGCATATTGCTGCTGCCAGACAGGAAGCTCAGCCCTGAAGCCCTTGACGACGACCTGTTCACGCTGGGGGAGTACCACCACAGCTACAGCATGGGCAGGTATATAGTCATATACCATGGCTCATTTGACGCCATTTTCGGGCATTTGCCAAAGGAAGAGCTGCTGGCGGAACTGCGCAAGACCCTGCGCCACGAATTCACGCACCATCTGGAGTCGCTGGCAGGCGAGAAGGATCTGGAGATCGAGGACGAGCGGCAGCTGGCCCGCTACCGCTACCGCGCCAGGCTGCGGCAGATCAAGAGTCTCCGCAAGCCCCTCCAATAGCGCCCGGCCGGCGGCCGTGTATACAGCGTGCCCGCCCGCCTCGCCGCAGGGGCAGCAGAACCGGCGGCCCTCCGATGGCGCCGCCCGCCTCGCCGCAGGGGCAGCAGAACCGCCTCGCCGCAGGGGCAGCAGAATCGGCGGCCCTCCGATGGCGCACGGGCTTTTACTGCCTGTCGGTCCGCCAGTAGGCGGGCGTGAACAGTATGAACACGGTGAACAGCTCAAGCCGCCCCGCGATCATCAAAAACGCGAGCAAGAGCCTGGCGGGCGCCGAGAACACGTCGAATGAGGCCAGATACCCGATCTTGCCGAACCCCAGGCTGCTATTGGACAGGGCCGCAGTGACGGCGCTCGACGTGGTCAAGATATCTTTGCCGTCTATGGAAAGCGCCAGCGAGCCCGCGAAAATCACCAGGAAGTACATCAGTATGAAAACTGTTATGTTCGAAGCGTTTTCGGCCGAAACGACGCGGCCCCCCAGCTTGACGGAAACGACCGCGCTGGGGTGCAGGCGCTTGTAGAAATTGCGGTAGATGAGCTTGAACATTATCAGGACGCGTATCAGCTTAATCCCACCTGCGGTGGACGACGAGCAGCCGCCGCACAGCATCAGCATGAAGAGCAGCCATTGGCATACGTGCGGCCACAGCCTGTAATCCGCAGTGGAGTAGCCTGAAGTCGAGGCAAAGGCGCTGACCTGAAGGAAGGCCTGCCATAGGGATTCGCCCGGCGTAGCGTAGGTGCCGTACAGCCATAGGGCCAGGCCGATCAGCGCGCTGGCGCCCAGTATCACGCAGGCGAAGGCCTTGATCTCCGTATCGCCCACGAATTCCCTCCACTTGCGGCCGGCCAGGGCGCTGTAGGCGATGAAGTTCACGGAGGACAGCAGGCAGAACACGGCGATCGTGAAATTCGCCAGGCTGCCGGCACCGGCTACCCCTTGGCCGTAGCTGGACAGGCCTCCTGTCCCCATGCCCGCAAACGTGTGGATTGCGGAATCGTAGGGCCCCATCCCGGCGGCCATCAGGAGCACAAATTCGAGCGCCGACAGGGAGAGATAGATTGCGTAAAGTATCTTGGCATTGTCGGAGATCCTTGTCGCCGCCTTGTCCAGAGTCGGGCCGGGGGCTTCGGCTTTGGCGAGGCTGAGCGCGCCGATGCCCAATGCCGGCAGTATGGAGATGGCGAATATGAGGATGCCCATGCCGCCCAGCCAATGTGTCATCGACCGCCAGAACATCAGCCCCTTGGGGATTAGGCTGAGGTCCTCGAAGAGCGTGGCGCCCGTGGTGCTGAACCCGGAAGCGGATTCGAAAAGCGCGTCGATGAAATTTGGCGTGGCGCCGGACAGCATATATGGCAATGCGCCGAGCACTGAGGCTATGGCCCAGCATTGCGCCACGATGAGCACGCCCTCGCGCATATTCAGGCTGTCAGTCATGGGGCCGGTGGCGGCTATGAGCAGCAGGCCGGCCAGGCCCATAGGCAGTATCGCACCAGCGAAGGCCTTTGCCATCGCGGCCTCGCGGTACCACAGCGACACCAGCAGGGACGGCACCATAGCGGCCGCCACTATCACTATCATCACGCCTGTTATTTTCACTATCACCTTAGATCTGAATTTCATCGTGTTTACCTGTCATTGCTCCAGAACTGCCTGCAACAGCCCCCAGCCGCCAGCCGCCGTCACGCGCCCGCTGGCTGTCGCGCGCCAGCTTACCTGTCATTGCTCCAGAACTGCCGGGTGAACATCAGCAGCGCGCCCGTGAGCTCCAGGCGCCCCGCTATCATGAGGAAGCACAGGAAGAGCTTGAACGGCCACGGGAAAAGCGCGTATGACGCATGCGGCCCGGCCAGGCCGAAGCCCGTGCCCACATTGCCGATGCAGGCCGCCACAGCGCTGAAAGAGCTTATATGGTCCGCCCCGCTGAGGCTCAGCACAAGCGTGCCCAGGATCAGCGCCGACACGTATAGCATGGCATGGACAGCGGCGTCGGCCGATATGTCGGAGGGGACTGCCTTGCCGTCGAGCCTGATGGGGACGAAGGCCTTGGGGTGCAGGCGGAGCGATATGTTCCTGCGTATGAGCCGGCCCGCTATCAGCACACGCGCGATCTTGAGGCCCCCGGCGGGCGAGGCGCTGCATCCGCCTATTATCATGAGGGCCAGCAGGATGATCTGGCAGAACGGCGGCCAGAGCGTGTAGTCGGCGTTCCGCAGCCCCGTCGTGCTCAGGGTGGCGGAGGCCTCGAACACGGCTAGGCCCACGCTGCGCGCCGGATTTCCCGGCATTGTCCCGGCAATGCCCAGGCTGGCTGACATGAGCGCGGCGGAGCATATGAATATGGCGAAATATGCCCTCAGCTCCTCGTCCTGGAAGAAGAGCCTGCGGCGCCCCGTAAACAGCCGGTAATACAGCGTGAAGTTGAGGGCGGCCAGCAGCATTGCGGCCGACGTGAGCCAGTTGATGAATCCGCTGCCGAAGTGCGCCGCCCCGGCGCTGTAGTTCGAGAAGCCGCTTGTGGACACGACGCCCATGGAATGTGTCAGGGCGTCGAAGGGGCCCATGCCGCCGATCAGGCAGCCGGCAGCCAGCAATGCCGTCGCCCCTAGGTAAATGGCGTAGAACATCAGCGAGGCCCGCTCGGATTTCGGGAAATGCTTTTCCGAAAGGAGGACAGAGGATTCGGCCTGGGCGGACAGCTGGTTCGCGGCGGAGATGGGCAATATGCCCAGCACAAGCGCTATGATCTCAAGGCCGCCCAGCCAGCCGGTGAGCGAGCGCCAGAGCAGTATGCCGCGCGGCAGCCCCTCCAGCCCCTCCAGGCAGGTCGCGCCCGTAGTGGTGAAGCCCGAAGCGGATTCGAAGAAGGCGCTGGCCATGCTGCCCGTCACGCCGCACAGCATGTACGGCGCCGCGCCGAGGAGCGACGAGGCGAGCCAGCACAGGGTGACGGCCGCTATGGCGTCGCGCGGCCGCAGGCTGCTGAAGCGCAGCTTCAGCCCGCCGATGAGCCTGGCCAAAAGCGCGGCGGCCGCCGCTATCGCGGCGCCGCAGGACGCAAAGGCGGCGCTGGCCATGTATTCGCCTGAGATCAGCGACGCCAAGGCAGGCAAAAACATTGCGGCGCCCGTGATGAAGGCCGCCGCCGCGAGGAACCATATTATCGCTCTGTGATTAAGCCCCATAATATATACCGTGTGGGCTATCTGAAAAAGCCCTTGCGTATGCGGAACAGTTTCTCCAGGTCGCGCAGGCCGGACAGGAGGCAGAACACGATCACCCTGTCGCCCTCCAGGATCATTGTATTGCCGTTAGGTATGATCACATCGGCATTCCTGTGTATGGCCGCCACGATGACCCCCTTGGGCAGGCCCAGTTCCGCCAATGGTATGTTCAGCAGCATCATGTCCTCTTCAGCTATGAACTCTATCATCTCCGCCTGCCCCTGTATGATCTGCGAGAAGATGATCAGATCGGCCCCCTGTATGTACCGCAGGATATGGCTGGCGGAGATATCGACGGGATTCAGGACCATGTCGATGCCCATGCTCTCTATCAGCCCAGAATAGCTCTCGCGGCTGATCTTCGCGATCACGTCCTCTATACCCTTCTGCTTCGCCATAAGGGCGAGGAGCAGGTTCTCCTCGTCATAGCCGGTCGCGGAGACGAAGGCGTCCATTTCGTTGAAATTTTCCTCTTCCAGCAATGCAAGATCCGTCGCGTCGCCATGCAGCACGAGCACATTCTCAAGCCAGGCGGACAGGTATTGGCAGCGCTGCTTGTCGGTCTCGATGATCTTCACCGCGGCGCCGAATTCGGAGAGCAGCTTCGCGAGGTAGAGCCCGGTCTTGCCGCCGCCGGCTATCATGACCTTCTGCAATTTGGTGTATTTGCCCTTTTCCAGGACCCGCTTGCTCAGATCGACTATCATATCGCGCCGCCCCAGGATGTACAGCGAGTCGCCCTCCAGGATGACAAGATCCCCGTTGGGGATGATCACCTTGCCGTTGCGCGATACCGCGACGACCAGTATCCTGCCGAGAAGTTCGGGGATCTTGCGTATGGGCATATTGACAAGTTTCGGCATTTTCGCGGAGCCGAATTCGAGCAGCGCGATCTTGCCTGTAGAGAACATGCCGTCGCTGATCGTGTATTTTTCGACCAGGTACTTGTAGATCTCCTGCGTTATGGCATAGTCAGGGTTTATGAGGTAGTCGATGTCCATGGTCTCCTTGATGAAATCCAGCTGCTGCATGTGCTCCGGATCCCTTATCCTGGCGATCACGTGGCTGCATCCGAGTTTTTTCGCGAACGATGCAATGACAATGTTCTTTTCGTCGCGGTCGGTGGATGCCAGCAGGAAATCAAAAGAGCCGATCCCGACCCCCTCCAATATAGGGATCTCCTTTGCATTGCCGACGACGGTCATGACATCGAAGGTGGAGCTGAGTTTTTGCAGCACCTCGTCGTCCTTGTCGATGACAGTCACGGCGTGGTCGCCGCTCAGGAGCATTTCCGTGATTTTTATGCCGAGCTTCCCCGCGCCCGCTATGGCGATCTTCATATTGATCCCTCTTTCAAAATGTGATATTCTTGGCTGAGGGCCACTGTTGCGGCCGCGCCCCGCCCATGCCCCGGTTGCGCTTCAGCCATGCCCCGGTTGCGCTTCAGCCATGCGCCGGTTGCGCTTCAGCCATGCGCCGGTTGCGCCCGGCTGTGTTTTGGCCATGCACAGGCGCACATAAAACAGGCAGCGGCAATGCCCCCACATAAGACATAATATTACTAAAAAAGAGCAAAATCAATATCTATGCCAAAAAAACTCGTTTTCGGGCTTTTGCCGGGCTTATGCGAAAGGTGGTATTAAATTGAAAATCAAAAGGATAGTCGGAGGCCAGATAGAAAGCAACGGATATATTGTCTCACGCAATGGCGAAGGGGAATGCTACATAATAGACCCCGGCTACAATGGGGAAAAATACCTGCGGGAGCTCTCGGCCGCGCCGCTGAAGCTTGCGGGGATCATCCTCACGCACCATCACTATGACCACGTGGGGGGCGTACAGAAGATAAAATCCGGGACGGGCTGCCCTGTGTACATGCACGCCGAAGACGCCGCAGTGTACAAGGGCGAGGTCGAGGGGCTGCTCTACGGCGGCGAGACACTGCTGCTGGACGGCGAGGAACTGCGCGTCATCCACACGCCGGGGCACACGCGCGGCAGCATATGCATCTACTCGGACAAGAGCAAGGCCTGTTTCACAGGCGACACCATATTCAATGTGGACCTCGGCCGGACTGATCTCAGTGGCGGCTCCGCCGCCGAAATGTGCGCGTCGATACACGACATCGCCAGCACATGGAGCAATGAAGTCGTGATCTACCCGGGCCACGGCGCCCCAGCCAATATGAAGTTCGTGCGCGCACACAACAGGGAATACCTAGAGATAATGGGGCGGCTTGAGGATTATCGCCCGTGGAACGGCGAGGCCTTCATAAAATAGGCGCCGCGTGAAGCCCGCCCGTCTGCGCACCGGCGGTATGCCCGCAGCGGGGCCCGGCACAGGCAAGCTCAAAGCCCGCCCGCCGACGTGCCGGCGGTATGCCCCGCGCGGGAAGCGCTATGATGGAAGAAATGGAGAGGAGAAAGGAAGCGCCATGCTGGAAGAAATGAAGAGGAAGGTGCTGGAAGCCGCCGCCGAAGCCGAGGCCTGCGGGCTGTGCATGCATAAGTCGGGGAATTTCAGCATGATAGACA
>JAIRSA010000107.1 GCA_031255695.1 Eubacteriales Family XIII. Incertae Sedis bacterium
TTATGACAATCAGCTGTTTTTCTGAATGTGTCAGATTTATTATACCAAATTTCGTTACTATTGCCAAGTCTTCTATGCGGACGCCGAATTCCCCAGGGATATATATCCCCGGCTCGACTGTCACCGGCATGCCTTCCGCCAATATGTCAGTGCTTGAGGCGCCGAGCCTTGGGTCTTCGTGCACTTCGCGCCCGACGCCGTGGCCGGTGCTGTGCACGTAGTTGCTGCCGTAGCCGGCCTCTGTGATTATGTCCCTCGCTATCTTGTCGATGTGTGCGCAGGGGACGCCGTCGCGTACAGCGGCCAGGGCCGCTTTCTGCGCTTCGAGGACGATATTGTAGACTTCCAGCTGTTTCTGCGGGATCTCGCCTATCGCCACCGTACGCGTCATGTCGCCGCAGTAGCCTTCTATGATGGCGCCGAAGTCCATGGTCAGCAGCTCGCCCTCTTCTATGGGCTTGTCGCTAGGCTCCCCGTGCGGCTGCGCGGAATTCACGCCGGAAACGCAGATCGTCGGGAAGGCCAGCCCCTCCGCGCCCCCCTCGATCAGGAAGCGCTCTATCTCGTCGGCTATGGCCTTTTCGGAGACGCCTGGCCGTATATATGTCAGTATATGGCTGAAGCATGCGTCGCCCAGGGCTTGCGCCTTGGCGATCGAAAGCAGGGCTTCCGCGTTTTTCGTCATCTTGCACCTCGTATGCGTGTATGCAGGCGCTATGGGCGCCACAGCCCGATCGCGCCATGTCTCTGCCGTATCGTGGTCCGGGCGGCATGCGCAGCAGGTGTGTGCAGGCGCTGCTTTTCCACAGGCCGGGTGGCGCAGTGCGCGTCCGCGATGGCGCGCGCAGGCGCTACACCTCCATAAATATCGGCAGGATTACCGGGTTCCTCCGCGTCTTCATATAGATGAAGTCCCTCAGTTCCTCGCGTATGGCGTTTTTCATCGCCCCCCAGTCGCGCACGCCGTTCTCGCGGCACCTGTCCAGCCTATGCTCGACGGCCACCCTGGCGGATTCGATGAGGTCCTCGTTTTCGCGCACGTACACAAAGCCGCGCGAGATGATATCCGGGCCGGAGACGATCTCCCCGCTGCTCCTTTCGATGGAAGCGACCACTATTATGAGGCCGGATTCCGAAAGCAGGCGGCGGTCGCGCAGCACTATATTGCCTACGTCGCCCACGCCGAGGCCGTCGACGAAGACGGGCGCGGCCGGGACCTCTTCCCTGGATATGTTTATCCTGTTGCGGCTCAGGTTCAGGACCTGACCGTTCTCAAGTATGAATATATTGTCGCGTTTCATGCCGATGCTCTCCGCGATCACGGCATGCTGGTGGAGGTGCCTGTATTCCCCGTGCACCGGCATGAAGTATTTGGGCTTTATCAGCGCGTGTATGAGCTTCAGCTCTTCGGCGCAGGCATGCCCGGAGACGTGTATGTCCGCAATGTCCGAATATATGACGTCGGCGCCCTGTTCGAAAAGGCGGTTGACGACATTGGAGACAGTCCTTTCATTGCCGGGTATGGGGGTTGACGAGAGTATGACCATGTCGCCCTTGCGTATCTGCACGGCCTTGTGGTCGTTGTTCGCCATGCGCGACAGGGCCGACATGGGCTCGCCCTGGCTGCCGGTCGTTATTATCACGAGCTCCTTGTCCGGGATTTTTTTGATGGCGTTGATGTCCACCAGGGTGTCGCGGCCGGGGATCTTGACGTAGCCAAGCTCCATAGCGATGTTCAGCACGTTTATCATGCTCCTGCCGGACACGGCGACCTTTCTGCCGAACATGACGGCGGTGTCGATGATACGCTGCACGCGGTGGACGTTGGACGAGAACGAAGCTATGATGATGCGGGCCTCGGAGCCCCTGAAGATGTTCTCAAGGGTCTCGCCGACCACCTTCTCGGATGCGGTGTAGCCTTTGCGCTCGGCGTTCGTGCTGTCCGCGAGCATGAGCAGCACGCCGTCCCTTCCAAGCTGGGCCAGCCGCTGGAAGTCTATCGGCTCGCCGTCAACGGGCGTATAGTCGATCTTGAAGTCGCCGGTATGGAATATCTTCCCCACCGGCGTGTTTATGGACAGGCAGAGCGAATCTGCGATGGAATGCGTGGTGCGTATGGCCTCTATCTCGAAGGCGCCGAGCCTCACCACCTCGCCGGCGGCCACGGTCTTCAGGTTCCCCTTTATCCCGTGCTCCTTCAGCTTGTTTTCCACCAGGCCGAGCGTCAGCCTCGTGCCGTAGACGGGGACCCGCATCTCTTTCAGCAGGTAGGGGATCGCCCCGATATGGTCTTCGTGGCCATGCGTTAGGAAGACCCCTTTGATCTTCTCCATGTTCTTCGTCAGATATGTGAAATCCGGCAGCACTATGTCTATCCCGTACATCTCGTCGTCCGGGAAAGACATGCCGCAGTCGATTACCACTATATCGTTCTTATACTCAAGCACAGTTATGTTCTTGCCTACTTCATTCAGACCTCCAAGAGGTATGAGCTTGAGCTGTCCATCCCCCTGCTTTTTTTCTCTTATTCTCAAATCAATCAATTCCTTTCTAATGCGGCCCGCCGCAGCCCGCCACGCAATATGGGGCGCGGCATTTGCTTTGACATCCCGGTGGCAACCGCCAGGCAGCCCGCCCCGCAATACGGGGCGCGGCCCGCAGGGTCCGCAGCCTCGGCCATCTTGTGCCAGGCCCGCGGGGTCCGCGGCCTCGGCCATCTTGTGCCAGGCCCGCAGGGTCCGCGGCCTCGGCCATCTTGTGCCAGGCCCGCCCCCGCAATCCGGGGCGCGGCCCGCAGGGTTCGCAGCCTGGGCGGCGCGCGGCATTGGGCGCTATGCGCGGATTACAAAATTTACCAGTTTGCCCGGTACCGCCACATGCCTCTCTACTTTCTTGCCTTCCAGCAATGCCTTAACTTTTGGATCGGACAGGGCCGCTTCCGCCAGCCCGTCCCTGTCAAGCCCGCTGCTGGCCATAATCCTTTCTTTCACTTTACCGTTTATCTGGATCACGATCTCGGTTACGTCCATAACGAGGGCGCTTTCGTCGTAGGCCGGCCATTCGGCCTTGTACACGCAGCCGCTATGCCCTGCCATCTGCCACATCTCTTCGCAGATATGGGGCGTGAACGGCGAAAGCAGGAGGATCAGGCTGTCAAGCGCCTTCTTGACAAGCCCTTCGCTGCGATCCGCACGCTCCTTGTATTTGTACATCTCGTTGACCAGTTCCATTATCGCGCTTATTGCCGTGTTGAACGAAAACCTGGTGCTGATATCGTTCGACACCTTCTTTATCGCGTAGTTCATCATGTAGTCCATCTCTTTGTCCGCGCCCGTCACAGCGGCGTAGCTGCCAGGCGCGCCGGCAACCGCCTCGGCGAGCTCTGCGGCAAGGCGGTACACGCGGTTGAGGAAGCGGTAGCTGCCTTCGACCCCGGCGTCCGACCATTCGAGCTCCTTCTCCGGCGGCGACGCGAACAGGATGAAGAGCCGCGCTGTGTCCGCCCCGTATTTCTTGAGTATCACATCCGGCGGGACGACGTTGCCGATCGATTTCGACATCTTGCGCCCGTCCTTGAGCACCATCCCCTGCGTCAGCAGGTTTGTGAACGGCTCGTCCACGGAGCAGCTGCCGATGTCGTACAGGAACTTGGTGAAGAACCGGGCATACATGAGGTGGAGTATGGCGTGCTCCACGCCGCCGATGTACTGATCGACGGCCATCCAGTATTTGGCATTGTCCTTGCTGAAGGCCTCCGCTTCGTTTTGGCTGTCGCAAAAACGCAGGAAGTACCACGACGAGTCGAGGAAGGTGTCCATGGTGTCCGTCTCCCTCTTGGCGCTGCGCCCGCATACCGGGCATTTGGCGTCCTCGAAGGATTTGCTGGTCGTGAGCGGCGACTCGCCCTTGCCCGTGAACTTCACGTCGGTGGGCAGCAATACCGGCAGGTTCTCTTCCTTTTCAGGGTTCCAGCCGCATTCGCTGCAATAAATCATCGGTATGGGCGTCCCCCAATAGCGCTGCCGGGATATCAGCCAGTCCCGGAGGCGGAAGTTGATGGATTTCTTGCCTATCCCTTCCTTCTCGATGAATTCGGTGATCCGGGCTATCCCCTCCCTGTTGGGGAGGCCGCTGAATTTGCCGGAGTTGATCATCTTGCCGTCGGATATGAAGGCCTCCTCGAGCCTGTCCAGATCGATCTCCGGGTTTTCGGGCTCGATGACGGGCACTATGTCAAGACCATATTTCTTGGCGAAGTCAAAGTCCCTTTGGTCGTGCGCCGGCACGGCCATTATCGCGCCGGAGCCGTAGTCCATGAGGACGTAGTTCGCTATGAATATGGGCGCCTTCGTGCCGGAAAGCGGGTTTATGACGTATTTGCCCGTGAATACGCCCTCCTTTTCGAGCGTGGTCGAAGCCCTGTCTATATCGGAGAGGTATTGCAGCCTGTGCATGAACTCATCCACTGCGGCGCCCTGCCCGGTACCTTCCACGAGTTCGGCCACATAGGGGTGCTCAGGGGCGAGCACCATGAAGGTGACGCCGAAAAGCGTGTCCGGCCGGGTCGTGAAGATCCGGAGCTTCTTGTCGGAGCCCTCTATCGGGAAGTCCACCTCGGCGCCGACGCTCCTGCCTATCCAGTTCTTCTGCATGAGCTTGACCTTTTCCGGCCAGCCGGGAAGCCCTTCGAGGCCGGACAGCAGGCGCTCCGCGTAGTCCGTTATTTTCAGGTACCACTGATCCAGATCCTTCTTGCCGACGACGGTGCTGCAGCGCTCGCACAGGCCGTCCACGACCTGCTCGTTCGCAAGCACGGTCTCGCACGAAGGGCACCAGTTGACGGGGTTCTTCTTCTTGTAGGCAAGTCCATGCTTGAAGAACTGGACGAATATCCACTGCGTCCATTTATAGTAGTCAGGCTTGCACGTGGCGACTTCCCTGTCCCAGTCATAGGCAATGCCCAGGCGTTTCAGCTGGACCTTCATCTCTTCCATGTTGTCCTGGGTCCAGACGAAGGGGTGTATGCCGTTCTGTATGGCCGCGTTCTCGGCGGGGAGGCCGAATGCGTCCCAGCCCATGGGGTGAAGCACGTTGTAGCCCCGCATCTTCATGTAGCGCATCACGACGTCGCCTATGGAATAGTTCCTGACGTGGCCCATGTGCAGCTTCCCTGAAGGGTATGGGAACATTTCGAGCAGATAGTACTTTTCGAGCCCTGCCTCTTCTGTGGTTTTGAACAAATTGTTGGCCGCCCAGTATTCCTGCCATTTTTTCTCGATCACGTCAAACTGATAACGATCAGACATTGTGCTTTGCCTCCATTCTTCCGAGTTCGAATCATTCATCGATTTCGATTATTTCGCCGTCGCCCCATATTTGCTCTATATGGTAGGCGCTGCGCTGCTCCTTTGTGAAAATATTGACGATAATGTCGCCGTAGTCCATCAATATCCATCCGGAATCCGCCGTCCCCTCTATGTGCCCTGGCATTATCCCCTTCTTTGCGAGCCGCAAATCGACTTCGTCCGCCAGGCTCGTCACCTGGCGCTCGCTGTTGCCTGACGCGATCACGAAAAAATCGGCGAAGGACGATTTCTCCGCGATGTCGATAACGATGACGTCAAGCCCTTTTTTGTTGAAAAGTATGCCGGCCGTCTCTATGGCCAGTTCCCTATTGCTCTGCAACATCAAACCCTCTCTCCTTTTTGCATGTGGCGCCTGCGGCCGCGTTTAGCCAGCCCAGGGCCTCCAGTGTGTCTGTATCCAGCCGGCCGCCCCTTTCCTCTACGTACCGTATAGTGTTCTCCAACGCGAAAACGCAGGCCTTGTCCAGGTCTTCCCAGGCAAGCTCCCTGAGCCTGGATACTGCGGGGAAAACCCGGCTGGGCTCTGTGGCGTCTGCGATGTAGATCACTTTTTCCAGGAGCGACATGGCCGGGCGCCCGGTCGTGTGGAACCTGACGGCGTCAAGGAGCTCGCTGTCGTCTATCCCCAGTTCATTTTCCATGTAGGCAGCCGCGATCTTGCTGTGCGAAAGATCCGGGTTGCCCTTGAGCCGCGCGTCAAGGCCGTATGCCTCTATGAGCGCGTCGAGCCTGTCGGTGCCGGCATCCCTGAACCAGTCGTGGTACAGGGCGGCGGCGACGGCCTTGCATACATCTGCGCCGTATTTGAGCGCATATGCGTAGGCGGTGGCGGCTACGCCCTTCACATGGCAAAGGCGTCTGCCGCTGAGGCGCTGGCATGTCTCGCTGAACAGCCCGCAAAGGCCGCACGAAGCAGCGATGCGGCCGGCTTCCGAGGAAGCCGGGGCGTCTGTCTCCGCACAGGCCGTGGCGCCAGCCGGGGCGCCTGTTTCGGCGCAGTCCGTGGCGCCAGCCGGGGCGCCTGTTTCCGCGCAGGCTGTGGCGCCAGCTGGGGCACCCGTTTCTGCGCAAGCCGCGGCGCCGGCCGGGGCGCATGTTTCCGCGCAAGCCGGCATGCCAGCCGCCCCGCCGGGCATGCCGGCCGCCCTGGCTTCCGCGCAGACGCCGCCGCACGCCGGGATCCCTGTCTCTGCCGGGGCGTTCCCGACGGCCTTACTGCCTGTATATTCCATTTTCATATATGTATTTCTCTACTGCTGCCGGAATCTGCCCTTCCGGAAGCATGTCCCGTTTCAGCGCTTCGCGTATTTCCGTGGACGACAGGTCTACATGTTCGTTGCTGAGCCGCGTTATGCTGGCGCCGTAGCGCTCGCCCAGCGTTTCGATATGCCGTTCCAAAAGTTCGTCGCCGCAGCCTGGCCGCGAGGCGACGATAAAGGAAAACTCTTTGAGCAATTCCTTTGATTTATACCATTTTTCAAGCATCATAAACATATCCGAACCAAGAACGAATGACAAGACGCTTCCTTTCGGGTATTGTTCTTTTATCGCGCGCAGCGAGTTTATCGTGTAGGAGACGCCCTTTGCGCTGAGTTCTATGTCCGTCGTGCCCATGGCAGGCTCGCCCTCTATGGCCAGCTTGAGCATGGCGAGCCTATGTGCGCCGTCGCTTGCCTGCGCGCCCATCTTGAACGGCTGTATATATACGGGCATGAAAAGCAGCAGATCCAGCCCTGCCTCGGCGATCGCCGCGCGGGCTATCGCGAGATGCCCGTTATGGACGGGATCGAAGCTGCCCCCCAGGACGCCGATCCTCATCCGCCCGCACCGCCCTGCCCCTTCGGGGCCAGCACTATGCCCAGCTCGCTAAGCTGCTCCTGCGGCGCGTCGGCTGGCGCCCCGCTGACCGGGCACACAGCCATCTGGTTCTTGGGGAAGGCCATGACCTCCCTTATGCTAGGCTCGTCCAGCAGGATCATAACAAGCCTGTCCAGGCCGTAAGCCAGCCCGCCATGTGGCGGGACACCGTATTTGAAGGCCTCCAGCAAGAAACCGAACTTGTTTTCGGCATCCTCCTGGCTGAGGCCTATAGCCTCGAACATCTTGGCCTGCAGCGCCCTGTCGTGTATCCTGATGCTGCCGCCGCCCAGTTCCACGCCGTTCAGGACGATGTCATAGGCCTGCGCCCTGGCCTCGCCGGGCGCGGTGTCGATGAGCCCTATGTCTTCGGGCTCCGGGGCGGTGAATGGGTGGTGGGTGGCTGTGTAGCGCCCCTCATCCTCATTGTATTCGAAAAGCGGGAAGCCGACAACCCATAACAGGCTATATTTCTTGCTGTCCAGAAGCCCTAGCCTCCCCGCTATCTCGCGCCGCAGGAAGCCCAGGCTGTCGAACACGACGCAGGGCTTGCCCGCGACGATGAATATAAGGTCGCCTGCTTCACCGGAAAATTTTTCTGTAAACCGACGCATCTCATCCTCTGTGACTGCTTTGCCGAAGGAAGAGCTGACGCCGTCCGGGTTGAGCTTGATCCAGGCGAGCCCTTTCGCCCCGTAGGGCTTCACCGACTCCTGGAGCTTGTCGATCTCCTTGCGGCTGAACTGGCTGGCGCCATCGTCGATCTTGATCCCCCTGACATCGCCGCCGGCAGCCACCGCGTCCGCGAATACGCTGAAGGAGCAGGCACGGGCCTCGTCGTTCAGGCATACGAGCTCAAAACCGAAGCGCGTGTCGGGCTTGTCGCTGCCAAAGCGCTCCATGGCTTCCTTATAGCTGTAGCGCGGGAAGGGCACCGGGATGTCGACCCCCATGAGTTCGCTGAATACGCGTTTCAGGTAGCCCTCCTGCAGCTGTATGACATCGTCGGCGTCGACGAAGGACATCTCAAGATCGACCTGCGTGAATTCCGGCTGCCTGTCCGCCCTCAGATCCTCGTCCCTGAAGCATTTGGCTATCTGTATGTAGCGGTCTGTGCCGCCTGCCATCAGCAGCTGCTTGTACATCTG
>JAIRSA010000108.1 GCA_031255695.1 Eubacteriales Family XIII. Incertae Sedis bacterium
GCAGGCGCGGAGGCCGCGAAAGGCGGGGCTGAGGCGGGGCGCCCGGCGGCGCCTGGCGATCTCGCCGACGTGATAGCCCGCGCCATCGAGATAAGCAGCACCAGCAAGGCCAGCGCCGCGGCGCACAGCATGCTCAGCCAGATCATACAGAACGAGAGCCCCGTATTCGCCCTGCTGCATTTCATGTTCCCGGTGAAGTTCAGGGGCGAGGACGTATATTCCGAATTCTACGTGGACAAGGACGCGGGGGGCAGGGGCGGCGATGGCGGCGACGGCGATGAAGGCGAGCAGAGCGTCTTCTTCGTGATCCGTTCCGAAAAATTCGGCAATTTCGAAGTAGGCCTGATTGCCAAGGGGCGTTCCATAGACCTGGACGTAAAATGCCCTGAGATCCTGGAAAACGACGTTAAGGATATAAGGGGCAGCCTGAAGAAGATGGCGGAAGAGCTGGGGTATAGCCTTTCTGCCTATAATGTCGGCGTCTGGCGGGAGGGGCGGAGCGTATTGCAGCAGTTTCCGGGGCTCGCCACGAGAAAGGCGGGTATAGATGTCAGGGTTTGATAAAAAACCGGAAGGCGGGGCGCCGGCCGGCACAGGCGCGGCGGCGGGCGCCGGCGGGGCGGCCGCCTGGCTGCGGGCTGGCGAAGGCGCCGGCGCAGGCAACAGGGCCATGCCCGGCCTGGGCGCCGGGGCTTCGGACAGCGCGGACACGGGGGATGTGGCCGGCATGCGGGTTGCGGCCCTCAAGTACGACGCGGAGAATGATATGGCGCCGCATGTCGTCGCGGCGGGTTCCGGCTATACCGCGCAGAGGATACTCCAGGTGGCGATAGAGAACGGGATATCCATCTACCATGACGACAGCGCCGCGACTATGCTGGCGAAGCTCGGCGCAGGCAAAGAGATACCGCCGGAGCTTTACCAGATAGTGGTGAATATCTATATGGCCCTGCTCGATACAGCGGCCCGCCGCCTAGGCCCGCCGGCCTCCGGGCCGGCCCAGGGCGCGGGCGCCGCAGGCCCAGGCGAAAACAGCGCGGTCTTGGGTGTGGGCGCCGTAGGCCCAGGCGAAAACGACGCGGCCCCGGAAGCGTAGGGCGGCAGCGAAAATAGCGCGGTCCCGGAAGCGTAGGGCGGCGGCGAAAATAAAAAGGAGGCACCCGGCGGGCGCCTCCTTATACTGTCCTCCAACTAAAATCATGGAATCTTTGCGGCCGGGCCGCCGCCCTGCTGCCTGTGCAGGCCGCCGTCCTGCTACCTGAGCAGGCCGAGTACGCCCTGCGGTATCATGTTGGCCTGTGCCAGCATGGCCTGCGAGGCCTGCGACAGGATGTTGTTCTTCGTGAACTCCATCATCTCCTTTGCCATGTCCACGTCCCTGATCCTCGATTCGGAAGCCGTCAGGTTTTCCGATGTCGTACCAAGGTTCTTGATCGTGTGATCCAGCCTGTTCATGATGGCGCCCATCTTTGACCTCTCGGACGAGACCCTGTTGATCGCGTTGTCGATGGTGGTGATGGCAGCGTTGGCGCCGCTCTGCGTCTTGAGATCCACGACATTGACGCCCAATGCCCTTGAAGAGGCGTCGAGCACGGATATGCTCATGTTCTGGTCCGCATTCGCACCGATATGCAGCTTTATGGAATCATCGAAGACGGTGACGTTCGTCGAGGGGCTGGCCACAGAAGCGAAGCCCACCCTGAACTCGAACTGCAGGCCGCCTATATTCAGGCTGCCGCCCGTGTAGCCAGAGGCGGTCATCTTGATCTCTATGCCGGCCGCGTTGCCGGAAGTGCCTTTAAGCGAAAGCTTGAGATCGTCCGTGACGGTGAAGCTCAGCGTGCCGCTGTCGGTGACCATGCCCGTGGCGTCGATCTGTATGCCGAGCTTTTCGAATTTGAGCGTGCCTGGGGTGCGGTTGTCGAGCACCTCATACTTGCCGTCCGGCCCGTGCAGCGTGAAGCTGTAGCTGCCGCCCAGGTTTGTTTTGGCTTCGAGCCTGTAGTCGCCGTATTTTGCGCCAAGCCCGTCGCCGCCCGCTGCGGTCGTGGACGGGATGAATGTGATCTTCCCGGTGCCGGCCATGCCGACATTGATCCCGCCTGTCACAGCTGCGGCAGTGACCGTGCCCTTCGCCGTGGCGGCCGCGAGCGTGTAGACGCCGTCCTTCACGCCTATACCGACGACTTCCATGGATATCCCCTTGAAGTTGCCCGCAGTGCCGTTCGCAGAGGCCGTGGCGCCCATGGTGCCGTCGAGCAGCTTCATGGTGTTGAACTCTGTATCCCTGGAGATCCTGTCGATCTCGGTCTTCAGCTGTTCGATCTCCTTCTGGATCTCCGTCCTGTCGAACTGGGTGTTGGTGCTGTTCGCCGACTGGACCGCAAGCTCCTTCATCCTCTGCAATATGCTATGCGTCTCGTTCAGGGCGCCTTCGGCCGTCTGCAGCAGCGATTTGCCGTCGTAGGCATTCCTGCTGGCCTGGTCGAGGCCCCTGATCTGGCTGCGCATCTTTTCGGAGATGGCCAGCCCGGCCGCATCGTCGCCCGCATTGTTGATGCGGAGCCCTGAGGACAGCTTGGCGAGGGATTTGCTTGTGTTTTCGTTGTTGATGGTGAGTGACCGGTAGGTATTGAGCGCCGGTATGTTGTGGTTGATAATCATTTCCTATTCCTCCTTGAATATGATATGAATGTGAATGCCCGGCCAGGCCGTGCGCTTTGTGGCACCCAGGTTCCTTCCTGGGCAAAGCAGGCCAGTGCGCCATTGCCGCCGCAAGCGCGGGGGCGCCCATTATACGGTATGGGCCCCCCTGCGGCATGCAGCGCCGTCGCCGCACGTGCGGGAGCTGCCCGATCGTTGCCGCACATGCGTGGCGCATTGGTGTGCTTTATGCACAGTATATCGGCCCAAAAGCGCCAATACTTTAGATTTATCGACAATAATGGACTAATATAAATTTTAATGCATGGAAATGGACGATAGTTATCACGCCCGCATACTATCGGCGCCCGGCGCTAATGCGGTGGCCGCGCCATCGCCGGACCGGGCGGCGGGGCACCCCGGCCCCATAACGCGGAAGAGGGAAAGGAAGCGGGCGCCCACCCTCGCGTGGGCTCCGGTCAAAAAGTTCGCTGCTGAGCGGCAGTGTGTAACGCCCGCCCACCCTCGCGTGGGCCCCGGCCCCATAACGCGGAAGAGGGGAAAGCGCATTGCGCCTTCCCCTCTTCCATAGGACTGAAGTGAAATGGATTAAATGGGTTATTTGAACGGCGGCCGCTGAGACGGCAGCCAGCCGGACAAAACCTGCTACGCCGCGTCGTGGCGGCGCCCTGTGCCGGCGGCCCTGCCTAGGCGGCCCGCCGTATGATGCCCTGCCGGGCCGGCCTTACTGGAGTAGGCCGAGCACGCCCTGCGGTATCATGTTGGCCTGGGCCAGCATGGCCTGCGAGGCCTGCGACAGGATGTTGTTCTTCGTGAACTCCATCATCTCCTTGGCCATATCCACGTCCCTGATCCTCGACTCGGAAGCCGTCAGGTTCTCCGCAGTGGTCCCCAGGTTCTTGATCGTGTGGTCGAGGCGGTTCATGATCGCGCCCATCTTCGACCTCTCGGACGAGACCCTGTTGATCGCGTTGTCGATGGTGGTGATGGCGGTGTTCGCGCCTTTCTGCGTCTTGAGATCCACGACGTTGACGCCCAGCGCCCTAGAAGAGGCGTCGAGCACGGAGATGCTCATGTTCTGGTCCGCGTTCGCCCCGATGTGCAGCTTGATGGAGTCGTCGAAGACCGTGACGTTTGTCGAGGCCGTGCCAGAGGCGAAGCCCGCCCTGAACTCGAACTGCAGGCCGCCTATGTTCAGGCTGCCGCCCTTGTAGCCGTCCGCCGTCATCTTTATGGTGATGTCCTTGGTAGTGTCGTCGCTGGCGG